>CAZVCQ010000131.1:0-6313 GCA_964626085.1 uncultured bacterium | reverse complement strand
AACAACACGACTCCGGTGACCGTCGGCTCGGCCCCCACGGCCGTGGCGGTCAACTCGGTTACGAACAAGATCTATGTCGCGAACTCGGGCAGCAACACCGTGACGGTGATCGACGGCGCGACCAACAACACGACTCCGGTGACCGTCGGCTCGGCCCCCACGGCCGTGGCGGTCAACTTGGTTACAAACAAGATCTACGTCGCGAACTCGGGCAGCAACAACGTGACGGTAATCGACGGCGTGACGAACGGCACCACCACCGTAGCCGCCGACACCTACCCCGTGCTGGTGACGGTCAACCTGGTCACGAACAAGATCTACGTCGCCAACCAGGCCAGCCGCAACGTGACGGTGATCGACGGCGTGACCCTCGCCACGACCACGGTAGCAGTGGACGCCGGCCCCAGCGCCGTGGCGGTGAACCCGGCCACGAACAAGATCTACGTCGCCCTCGGCACCAGCAACAACGTGGCGGTGATTACGGATGTGCCGGTCACCGACGCGCGGGTGCACGCGGCAATTGACCGCCTGCCGGGCGACACAACCGCGGTCGCGCGGCCGTCCCTGACCGGCAAAGGGGTCAACCGCCTGGCTCCGAGCCGGACGACCATGATGGGGGTCGGGAACCGATGGAGCACCGCCCAGATGCCATTTGATTGGGCGACCGTTACCGCGGGTGCGGGGACCGATTCCATCACGTGGTCCTACAACTGGGGCGCGGACTCGCTGATCTGGGGCGAGAACTTCGTCTGCGCCGTGCCGTTTGAAGACCAGGCTGCGACCACGAACAACCTTGGGATGGGCTCGGCGTTTGCGGGCAACCTCGAGGTGTACCCGTTGTACCGGATCAACTACGCCGCCGGGGTAGAAGAAAAGGGGAGATCCGAAGTCCGATCGACCGGAACGCCGACCAGCGCTCGGCGGTTTGACAAGGGAGGAATCCGGCCTAGAATAGTCAGGTGAGCAGCCAGGGGGCTGTTCCACTGCCGGCCGCAGCGGCGGGCTTTGCCCGTGAGCCGTCGGCCGTTACCAAGTACTTGACCGTAAGACAGGAGCATAGAGATGATAACAGCGAAGAGTAGTATGATCGGGATGCTGACCGTCTGCATCACCGTCGCCGCGTGCATCGGAACCGCCTCGGCGGACTGGGTCACGGCCACGGTGCCCACGGGTGCGCGCCCCAATTGCGTGGCAGTCAACCCGGTCACCAATAAGATGTACGTTCCCAACTACTACGACCGTACCGTGACCGTAATCGACGGCGCGACCAACACTACGACTACGGTGACAATGACCGACTCCAGCAGGGCAGTTGCCGCAGCAGTGAACCCGGTCACGAACAGAATCTACGTCGCGAACTGGTACAGGAACAGCTTTACGGTCATTGACGGTGCGACCAACGACAAGGTCATACTAGCTGCCGGGAAGAGCCCTTACGCAGTGGCGGTGAACCCGGTCACGAACAAGATATACCTTGCGTGCAGTGGCGACCGTCATTACCCGGGAGAGCCGGCTCGACCCGGAGACGTGAGGATAATCAACGGCGCAGACAACACAACGAAGACGATAACCGCCGGCACCACTCCTCGCGCGGTGGCGGTGAACCCTGTCACCAATAAGATATACATTGCGTATGAGGGCAGCAACAAGGTGGTCGTGTTCGACGGCGCGGCCGATGACGACACGACCTCGATCCCGGTCGGCACAGCCCCTGGTGCGGTTGCGGTGAACGTGGTTACGAACAAGATCTACGTAGCGAACAAAGGCAGCAATGACGTGACGGTGATTGACGGTGCGACCAATGGCACAACCACGGTGGCCGTCGGTACCAGCCCTATTTCCATAGCGGTGAACCCGGTCACGAACAAGATCTACACTGCCGGCGGCCTTGCCACCGGCATCGCAGTCGTGATTGACGGTGCGACAAACCAGGATACTTCGTTCACCATCGGCGAGCAGCCCCAAGCGGTGGCGGTGAACCCGGCCACGAACAAGATTTACATCGCCAATCAGGGTAACTCCACCGTGACGGTCATCGACGGGGCGACCAACGCCACGACGACGGTGGCCACAGGCGGGGGCCCCACGGGCGTGGCGGTGAACTCGGTCACGAACAAGGTCTATACTGCGAACTACACCGGCAACAACGTGACGGTGATTGACGGCGCGGCCCACACCAAGACAAATGTGTCGGCGGGGACCCAACCTTGCGCGGCGGCGGTGAACCCGGCCACGAACAAGATTTACGTCGCGAACCAGGGCAGCAACAATGTTACGGTGATCGACGGCGTAACCAACGCCACAGCTACAGTGTCGGCAGGGATCCAGCCTTGCGCGGTGGCGGTAAACCCGGCCACGAACAAGATCTACGTCGCGAACCTGGACGGCAACACCCTGACGGCGATCGACGGAGCGACCAACACCACGACCACATTGCCCACAGGCATGAATCCCGGGGCCGTGGCGGTGAACCCGGTCGGGAACCAGATCTACGTTGCGAACACCAACAGCTACAACGTGACGGTGATAAACGCCACGACCGGCTTCCTCATCAACGTGCCGACGGGAGCCCAGCCCAGCGCCGTGGCGGTGAACCCGGTCACGAACAAGGCCTACGTCGCCAACCAGGGCACCCGCATCGTGACGGTGATCAACGGCGTAACCCTTGCTACGACGCCAGTGACAGTGGACACAGGCCCCAGCGCGGTGGCAGTGAACCCGGTGACGAACAAGATCTACGTCGCGAGCTATGCCAGCAACACTGTGACGGTGATCGACGGCGCGACCAACAATACGACTCTGGTACCGGTAGGCTCGGCCCCCACGGCCGTGGCGGTGAACTCGGTCATGAACAAGGTCTACGTCGCGAACTCGAACAGCAGCAATGTGACGGTGATCGACGGCGCGACCAACAATACGACCACGGTAGCCACAGGCTCGTACCCCAAAGTCCTGGCGGTGAATCCGGTCACGAACAAAATCTACGTCGCGAACCAGGGCAACCGCACCGTGACGGTGATCGACGGCGCGTCGAACGGCACGACCACGATAGCCGCAGGCAGTACCCCCTATTCCGTGGCGGTGAACCCGGTCACGAACAAGGTTTACGTCGCGATCGGCACCGCCAACAACGTGCAGGTGATAACGGATACGCCGGTCAACGATGCGCAAGTGCGCACGGCCTTCGACCGCCTGCCGGGCGACACAACCGCGCTCGCGCAGCCGCCCCTGACCGGCAAAGGGGTCAACCGCTGGACTCCAAACCGAACGGCGATGATCGGGGTCGGGAACCGAGTAAACACCGGACAGATGTCATGGAATTGGGCGACCGTCACCTCGGGTGCGGGGACCGATTCCATCACGTGTTCCTACAACTGGGGCGCGGACTCGCTGGTTTGGGGCGAGAACTTCATCTGCTGCGTGCCGTTCGAAGACCAGGCTGCGACTACCAACAACCTCGGGATCGGTTCAGCCTTTGCCGGCAACCTCGAGGTGTACCCGGTGTACCGGATTAACTACTCCGGCGGGGTAGAGGAAAAGGGGAGATCCGAAGTCCGAACGACGAGACTGCCGACCATCGCCCGCGGCGTGCTGTTCATGGCGGAAGGCTCAAGCACAAGCTCAAGCCCGGACTGGTTGCTTGACAGCGGCGGCAGGCAGGTCATGGTCCTGCATCCCGGCGCGAACGACGTGCGGGCGCTGGCTCCGGGCGTCTATTTCGTGCGGGCTGTGAGCTGTGAGCTGTCGGCCGTGAGCTGTCAGAAGGTCGTGGTGACACGGTAGTTAGTAGCTAGCTGTTGGTAATCAGCGGCAGCCGAGGCGGCCTTCGGGCCGCCTCGGCGCGTTTGCGGCGCGGAACCAACGGCCGTCTGCAGGACCGCCGTCGGCACGGCTTGACAGCGGCTGACGGCAGTTCTTGGTCTTGAGCCAGGTGCGGACTCTGGCGGGAAGGAGATTCTCGGCTCGCGCAGCGACGATTCGAAGAGACTGTCCGATGGGGTTGTTGTTGCGTGTGCCAAGGTCGTTGACGCATCTCCCATAATGTACGGACCCAAGTCAGGTTACAGGCTGACACGCGATATTGGTGTGACTTGTCGCAGAGCGCTCAGAATCGGTTGGTGTGACACATCTGCCTGCACTGCTGACACTTACGCCTAATTGCGTCCGAGATGGCACAGGAATTGCTCTCAGAGCGGTGTCGAATAGAGACATTGTTGCACCTGCATTTGACAAGGCGCAGGTACGAGGTATCATCGGACAGGCTGTCAGCCACCTCAAGGAGCTTGCCCATTCGGGCGCGAGCCCGGGATGGGTAAGAGGTAGAGGTAAAGGTCGAGGTAGAGACCGAAGTAGGGGTGCGCGGCAACAGGCTGGGTACGAAGTCCGAAGACTGACCGGAAGAGGGAGGGCGCGAAAGGAACGCTGAGGAAGGCAGATGAACCAAGTTCTTACCGGTTGTCCGAGACGGCTGAGAGCGCAGAATGCGCCAAGTAACTCAGGGTCAATGACTTGCGGCCATGCGATATGGCCGAGGGTCCTTCAGCGCGCCGTGTCGCCAAGAGTGCTTCTCGCGCCGTCTCGACCTGCAAGAGCCAAGGAGGTGACGATGATGTCAAAGAAGATCCGAAGTATCGGCATGCTGACGGTTTGCCTCGTGGTCGCCGCCAGCGTCGGAACTGCCACGGCGGACATGGTCACGACCACGGTGCCGGCGGGCGACGCCCCCTATGCCGCAGCCGTGAACCCGCTCACCAACAAGATATACGTCGTGAACCAAGGCAGCGACAACGTGACGGTTATCGACGGCGCGACCAACGATACCGCGCTAGTGGCCGCCGGCACGGGTCCCCGCGGCGTTGCTGTGAACCCGGTTACGAACAAGGTCTACGTCGCGAACTCCGGCAGCGCCGACGTAACGGTCATAGACGGCACGACAAACGCCACGGCAACGGTTCCCGCCGGCACTTCTCCCTGTGCGGTGGCCGTGAACCTCGCCACGAACAAGATATACGTTGCGAACTCGGGCGGCAGCAACGTGACGGTGATCGACGGCGCGACCAACGACACAACCACGGTGCCCGCGGGCTCTTCTCCCTGTGCCTTGGCGGTGAATCCGGTTACAAACAGAATCTATGTCGCCAATGAGGCGAGCAATAACGTGACCATAATCGATGGCGCGACTAACGACACAACTACCATACCAGTAGGAACTACCCCTTGTGCCGTAGCGGTCAACCCAGTCACCAACAAAATCTTCGTCGCCAATGAGGCGAGCAATAACATGACGGTAATCGACGGCGCGACCAACCATACGACGCTGGTGCCCACGGGCCTGGGTCCCAGCAGTCTGGCCGTGAATGCGGTCACCAACACGGTCTACATCGCGAACTACCGTGGGGACGACGTAACGGCCTTCTATGGAGTGTTCACCAGCGCGATACCCGCAGGCTCCGGTCCCATCGGAGTAGCGGTGAACCCAGTCACGAACAAGGTCTACGTCGCGAACCACGGCAGCAACAATGTGACCGTCATCAACGGCGCGACCGACCAGGCGACGCTCGTGGCCACAGACTCGTGTCCCCGCGGTCTGGCCGTGAATCCGGTCACGAACAGAATCTACGTCGCCAATGAGGCGAGCGACAACGTCACGGTCATGGACGGCGCGACCAATGACATGACTCAAATATCATGCACGGGCCCCTATGCAGTGGCGGTGAACCCGGTCACAAACAAGATATACGCTGCGAACGGCCTTGGCCGAAGCGTGACCGTAGTTGACGGAGCGACCCACGATACAACGACGGTGCCAGCGAGTGGATATCCCCTAGGCGTGGCGGTGAACCCGGTCACGAATAAGATATACGTCGTGAACTCGTTGATGAGCAGTCATGTAACCGTTATTGATGGCGCGACCAACGAGGTGTTCGACGTGCGAACAGATTCCGGACCCTTGTACGTGGCGGTGAACTCGGCCACGAACAAGATATACGTCGTGAACACCGGTGGCAACAGCGTGACGGTAATCGACGGCGCGACCAACGACACAACAACGGTGGTTACGGGTCGGGGGCCCTGCGCGGTGGCGGTGAACCCGGTCACGAACAAGGTATACGTCGCCAACGAGGCGAGCGACAACGTGACGGTAATCGACGGCGCGACCAACGACACAACAACGGTGGTTACGGGTCGGGGGCCCTGCGCGGTGGCGGTGAACCCGGTCACGAACAAGGTATACGTCGCCAACGAGGCGAGCGACAACGTGACGGTAATCGACGGCGCGACCAACGACACAACAACGGTGGTTACGGGTCGG
>CAZVCQ010000130.1:0-7652 GCA_964626085.1 uncultured bacterium | reverse complement strand
ACACCTACATGCGCCTGACCTCGGGGATGAACAGCGAGGACCCCTGCTGGTCTCCGGACGGACTCCACATCGCCTTCTCCTCTAGCCGCTCCGGCCCGTTTGAAGTCTACACGATGGATTGGACCGGCGCGAACCAGCGCAAGGTCACCAGCGTCAACGGCGCGTACTCGCCGGCCTGGTCACCGCGCCTGACGCGGTGAACCGCGGGGCCTCAAGCTTCAAGCTCCAAGTCTCAAATTCCCTGGTCCGGGTCTATGGCTTGCGGCTTGGGTTCAGTGCGCCTCCCGCACCATGCGAAACGAGGCCCCGAAGGGCCTCGTTCCCGGAACAAGGAGGCGGACTTCTATTCGCTCTTCTGCTTCTCGGACAGCCGCTTGCGCAGTTCGCTCAACTCCTTCCTCAGCTCCGCCATGTCTTTGCGGAGCGAGTCCAGCGTGCCATCGTACTTCCCCTGTGCTTTCTTCAGTTCCGGACCGACGTCGACCAGGACACGTCGGACCTCGCGGAGTGCCTCTTCCGGTACGTCCGGCCACTGGAAGTTGAACGTGGATTCGGACAGCTCTCGAGTCGCCAGTGTGGCGGTCAGTTTCCGGTTCTTGCCCCGGCGCCGGACGGCGAGCACGACTTTCTTCTCCGGCCGCCCGCGCACGGCCCGGCGCAGGTCCGAGCCGTCGCCGGTCTCTTCTCCGTCTAGCGACACTATTATGTCACCGAGTTCGAGCCCGGCCTTTGCCGCCGGTGATTCTTCCGCGACTCTGGTCACCAGCACGCCGTGGTCAATGCCCAGTGCCACCAGCATCGGCTTGGAGAGGTCGTCGCTGTACACGCCCAGCCAGCCGTTAGCGGTCTTGGTGGAATCGTCGGCCGGCCCGGCCACCGCAAGCGCAGCCACCGCGGCCAGCACCAGTAGAACACGGTCAGTTCTCTTCATCTTTCCTCCTTTGAATTCGGACCCGCGGCCGGGTGCGAACCGGCCGTATCCGGATGAATCACGAAATTGCTCCAGACACCGTCCAGCCCGATGCGCGGCCCGCCCGTCCCCTGCCGGGCCGACACCAGTTGCGCGGTTCCGACCTCGCGCACGACGAACGGGAAGCTGGAGCTGATTTGACCCTGAAGCGCGTTGGCATCGAGTTGAAACGGGATGCCGCCGGTCAGCCTCAAGTCAACCCGACCCAGGCGGGACACAATGTCAAGCGCGCTCAGATCCGTGCTCGCGACCCGGGCATCGACGTCACCGTACCGGTTGACGATTATGAGCCGGCCGTGGTCGGGAAGGGCAACGACGTTGCCGAACCGGTTGTCGATCCGGACTTCGCCCTCCGACTGACCGGTCCGGACGGAGCCGTACCGGTTTGTAACCTGCACCGGCCCGGCCGCCTCTCGCACGTCTACGTCGCCGTATGAATTCCTGATCTTGGCCAGGCCCCGGGTCTCAACCAGCCGGACCCGGCCGTACGAGTTGTCGACGCTGCACCGGGCGCAGCGGTCGATTTCGACGTCGCCGAAGCGGTTGGACACGCGGCATTCTCCATCCATACCCGCGATTATCACGTCGCCGAACGAGCTCTGCACCGACGCCTCGGTCGCTGCCGGTATCCTGATGTTCAGCTCCACCTCGTACCCGAACTGCGGGTCGGCCGGGACGTCCGGCGGGTAGAAGGTGGAAATCACGAACGAGTCGCCCTGCCCGGCTGCCCGGACCTCAATCCGCCTGGCATACTCATCGGCAAGGTTCCGGTCGGCCGCGGTCACGCGCACCAGCGCGTCAATCAGCGCGCGCGCATCGCCGGTACCAGTGACCGCGACGTTGCCGTACCGGTGAAGGATGACTGCCTTGCCGCACCCCGCCAGCGGAACCCGCTTCTCGATCCGACGCGTGACCACCAGCGGTCCGGCCACGAGCATCCCGGCCAGCCCGATGACCGCGATCGCCAGAGCAGCGAGGCCCCTGGTTCTCTTCGGAGTTCTACGCTCTGAATTCTGCATTTTGACTTCTGACTTCTCCGTGCCCACGCCCACTAGTACCCCCCGGACACGAGCCGGTCCATCGCGTTCTGCCGGTTGGACCGGGCCCCGGAAAAGGCGGCGCGAACCCGCGTGTTGCCCGGGTTTTCAACGAGCGCGGTGCGGCACTCGTCAATCGCATGGTCAATCCCGCGCATGTATTCCTCGTAGTCGCGCGCCGTCTCCTCGGCCACCTGTTCCTTGCTCAGTCCGGACACAGCCATGGCTGCACCTCTCCCCGGCACGACCGGCAGATTCGACCTCCCGGCCAGTACGACGATCAGCAGTGTCGCAGCCAGCGCCGGAACTCCTACCCACAGCAACCTCGTCAGGCGGCGGCCGCGGGCCCGCGAGCCACGAAGCCGCTCCTGGATTGCGCCCCAGACCCTCTCCGGGGGCTCCAGTTGCTCCATTCCCGGGGCAGCGTCGCGGATGGCACGAACCTGTGCCAGTGTTTGGCGGCAGACCTCGCATTCCGCGAGATGTTCTGCCGTCGTGCCCGCCGTCTCGGATTCAAGGTCGCCGTCGAGGTAGGCACTCAGATTCTCTTCAGAACAATGTTGCTCCAACTACTCTCCTCTCACCCAATGTCGGTCGGCAAGGTAGGGCGCCAATTCTCGCCGCAGGAACGCACGCGCCCGGTGCAACTGCGACTTGCTCGCGCCGTCGGTAATCCCGAGTATCTTGCCTATCTCTTGATGCTTCAACCCCTGGATGTCGTGCAGAACAAACACCTGTCGATACCCCTCGGCCATCTTCGGCAGCGCGCTCTCGATCAGTCGGGTCACGCTCAGTGGTGTCGACCCAACCTCGAGGCCATCATCCAGCGACACGGCCTGACGGAGCTTGCGGCGACGACGGAAATCGAGACAGGCGTTTATGGCTATCCGGTATATCCACGTCGACACCGCCGAGTCGCCCCGGAACGACTTGAGCTTCTTGAACACCTTCACGAATACGTCCTGAGTGACGTCCTCGGCGTCAGCCCGATTGGATAGCATCCGGTAGGCGGTACCGAAGACCCGACCCCGATACGTCTCGTACAGCTGCTCGAAGCTCAGCTCTGCTCCGGTCCGACGCTCGGCTTTGACTGCTTCTAGGGTATCGTTCACCTTACTCTTGAGTTTAGACGCCCCCTCGCCCTCGGGGTTGCCTTCACTCTTGGCCGGCCTCATTGCCGCACGAGGATCAGCGAGTCACGGGACAGACCCGCCCTAACCAATTGGAGATAAAGGAGTTGCGGAAGTGGCCGACGCGACAGCGTTGCGCCGTCAGTATTCGAACCCGTCGTCTTCGGCAACAGAGACGGTCTTCCCGAATCGGAGTCCCATCTGCAGAGCGAATCCGCCAAGACTGAGCGACGGGGGCTCACTGTCCCCGAACCATGCCAGGCCGGAGACCGGGATGTGGTAGCTGGCCTTGACAAACAGCCCGATGAAGGATTCGGATGACGTCGGCAAACTGCCCATCACCTCGATGCCGGGTGCGGCACCGATCGACCAGGCCGCATACCATTTCTTCGTGTCCGCTCCAAGTGTCTGCGCGTAGACCAGCAGGCCAGTAGCACCAAGATCGAGACACGGCCTGACCCATACCCACTGATTCGGAGTGTACGGAAATCCGACCTCGAAGTTCGCACGAATGGCGGCCAGTTGGCACTTCAGGGAGTCAGACTGCTTGGCCGACGACGACAACGCTCCTGAACCGCCCAGTGTGACCGGGCCCACATGCTCCCCGCCATGGCCGCCGAACCACCACATTGGGGCGCGGTACGAGAAATGGTGCGTCCCAAGAAGCGTATCCAACTTGCGGTTGAGACCATCCAGGTCGTTGAATGTGCTGGTTACCTCGAAGCCACCGTAGCCAAGAGACAAAGCAGCCAGCAACAGAACACCAAGTACCAGTGCAGGAATCACGTGTTTCATAGCTACCTCCTTGCCGATGTTTCTGTACCTGAGGCACCGGATCCGAAGACCGGGTTTGTGAAATCGTACTCGACCGATCCAACCTTCACCGCGTCGCCGCCCGAGCGCGCGGGCTGGAGTGGCTCGGGTAGCTTCGGATCGGCCCAGATCGCCAGTGTGCGCCAACGCGAGAGCGGCACGGTTGAATCCTCGATCGCGTAGGCCCAGATCGTTTGCACCCGGTGCTTACGCTGTCGGTTGTATTCATCCAGGACTGAATAGAGCGCCCAGTTCAGCGCTGCCTGCAGAGTCTCGTCCGGCATGCCCGGCCGCACCAGAACCGTGAGGTTGAGCCGCTCGACCTTCCTCGTGGAGACATCCGTCACCCTTGCCACGCTGTAGTCCGGCCGCGGCATCGACGGTTCAGCCAGCAGCGGCCGCTCCCGTCGAACCGGCCAGAGCATCATGACGGCGGCGCCAATCGCGGCCATCACCAACACGCTCAGCCAGTATGTACGGGACCGTGAACCACCGATCCGCCGTCCAAGACGGTCGGCCAGCGTCCGTTCCGACATCTGCATCGGGACCATTTTAGCGTTCAACCGACGGCGCGCAAGTGAACACCGGGCCACGCGCACTCCGGCCGGAAGGCACTCCGCCGGGCCAGGCGCATCCGAGGGTGAGCGTTACGGCGGTTTGACATGGTGGCCGTTGGGCCTACAATCGAACCATGACAAGAGCGATTTCGGTCCTCTTGGGATTGGGGATATTGGCCGCGACCGGCGTGGCCGCTGACTTTCCGCGCACGTTCCAAGAGCAGGCGGCGGTGATGGACTCGCTGCGTGACGTGGAGCCGTGGCAGCGTCGGCAGTGGCTGGCTGAGCGCGGGCTGCAGGACTACTACAAGGCGCATAGCTGGAGGCCGACGACAGACAGCGGACTCCGGTGCGTGGGACGCTGGAGCTATGGCCCTTCGGTTAAGGTCTCTTTGCGCGTCACAGCCGATGATACGATTGTCTGCTTAGCCCGCGGTTCTGGGTCGAGCATCATCCGCTTCCGTTCCCGAGACAGCCTGAGGCTGGACTTGCTGTCTGACATCAACTGCAACGGCATCGTCAGCCGCGCAATCATCGACGACACACTGGTCTACTGCGGCATGAACCAAGGCGGCACGGGCATCGAGGTCTGGGGCGTCAGCGACCTGACCAGCCCGCACCGACTGTCTTACGTCTATCTGCCGCCCATCATGGACATTGCAGTCAAAGACACGTTCCTCTATGCCACAGGCTACGTGCAGGACTCGCTGCGTATCTTCAACGTTGCCGACCCGCGCAATCCCGTGCAGGTCGGTGCCTGCTCTGACTCCGGCTACCCGATGTGCGTATCAGGCGATTACTGCTATCTGGCCGACCGCGGCGGGATCAACATCATTGATGCCAGCGACCCGACGAACCCTCACCGCGTCGGGAAGGCGGCGACCAGCGGCATCGCTCTCTCTGTGGCGGTGCGTGACTCCCTGTGTTTCATCGGGGTAGACGACGTGACGCTGCGTGTCTTTGACGTGAAGGACCCGACTCTGCCATTCCCGGTCGGCTCGCTCTCCGGCATCGAGGCGCACGACATCTACCTGCCGCCCACCTGCGACACGGTGCTCTACACGTCCAAACTACACGTCATCAACATCGCCAGCCCGGCCAATCCTCGGCAGATCGGCTCCGTTGACTGCCCCGGCTGGGACTACGGCGTCACCGCCGCGCCCGCGCTCAGCTACGCACTGGTCGCTGACTACTTCGACGGGCTTGTCGCAGTTGACATTCAGAACCCAACTGCGCCAGCACTCAACACGAACGAGTTCAGTGCGGGCACATCAAATGACATCTGGGTTGATGGACAAAGGGCGTATGTGGCGCAGTACTTCGCTGGACTCAGAATACTCGATATCACCAGCCCAGCTTCGCCAGCCTTTCTGGGGTCGGAAGACACGTTTGGTGTTCAGCCAGCCACGTATGCCGCCTGTGCCTACGACTCGTTTGCTTTCGTGGGCTGGACTGGCGTGCCCTACTTCCGTAGTTTCCAAGTGAGCGACGCGGCGCAGCCGGTGTACGTCGGTGGCGTCGACGTATACAACTTCCCGCAAGACATGGTGCTGCGCGACACATTCATCTATGTCGCCGAGCAAGGCAAGCTGCAGATCATCAACGTTGCCCGACCGAGAGAACCGGTGCTGGTGGGAAGCTGCAACCTACCTGGACCCTCTGGCAAGATGGATATGCAGGACTCTCTGGCCTACGTTACGAACACCGTGTTCTCGATTGTCAACGTGGCCAACCCCGCAATCCCGACCGTTGTTGGCAACTATGGCGCACGGATACAGGGCGTGGATGTGGCCGGCACCACTCTGTTTGGCGCGGCACCATACACCGGGCTACTGGCGCTCGACGTAACCGACCCGACGCACCCCTACGCGCTGGATTCGCTGCCTCTAACCGACACGATCTGGTGGAACGACGTTGTGGTGTTTGGGTCTCGCGCCTACGTGGGTGGCGAGCGAGTGTGGGTGGTAGACGTGTCAGATCCAAGAGACCTTCGGCTGGTTCCCGGCGCGTCATGGACCCCGCCCTACCTGGTCGAGAGAATGGAGTACCGTGCACCGTACATCTACGCCGCGTGCCTTGGGGCCGGCGTGTGCATTCTTGAATCCACTGCGGTCGGCGTTGGCGACAGAGGCCCCCAATCCGCTACCACGGCGGCGCACCTGCGAGTGGTGCCGAGTCCCGCCCGTGGCCTGGTGTTGGCCGTTGGCCTCAACGACAAGAGCTTCGTCAGCGTCTTCGACGCAACTGGCCGGGACGTCTCCAAGCGCGTGCACTCGACGCGTGAGCCTGGCCTTGTGCGCTTGAACATCGATAGGTTACCGAGAGGGCTGTACTTTCTCTGTGAAGCAGACAAGGAAGTCGGGCATGTAGTCAAGTTCGTCAAACAATAGGAGGCGTTCGTGAGAACGGTGGTGTTGTTAGTGTTGGCCGCCGCTACGGCTTCGTACGGCCTCGTGACCGGTTTGAGAATCGAGCCGGTGAAAGCCGCGTGGTCGGGTAAGGTTGATCCGAATCCGCTGACGGGAGGTATCTGGCAGAGTATTACCTGTAACTTCGACGAACCTATCTACGCGGAGTTTTTCACCGGCACGGCTACGAACCAGCAGTATCAGGTCCAACTGCAGTTCCCCAGTGTAGGTGGCCTCGTCGTTGCGCATGGCGACGCAGTTGAGCCTCGGGAGTTACGGGGACACGATACTTAATTGCCTCCGACGCGCGTCAATGGGTATGGTCGAGCAGACCGCCAGTCTTGGAGAACAGGCGCACGCCACTTGCCCTGTCTGAGGAGCGTCAGGTTGCTATTGCGTCGGAGTTAGCGGTCAAGGACGTCGAGGACGAGTTGAGCCGTCACGGACGGCTCGCCGCGAGAACGCAAAGCGACGAACTTGCGGGCCGGCTTCTTGTCCCCGCCATCTTGGACGCCGCTTCCAGCACCCTCTTCTTCTCCGGTTTCCCGGCCAGTTTCGACCCATCAACCGAGGCCGAATATGTGTATACTACATATTCCGCGGCAGGCCAGTCCGTGTCCTAACTCCCACATTCCCAAGCCACTAGCCCCCATTCCGATTCCGACCCCTCCCGTGCCCCCCCAGGCGCGAACGGGACATGGGTTACACTTTATTATCAGGACATGGGTTACAGTTTC
>CAZVCQ010000129.1:0-7690 GCA_964626085.1 uncultured bacterium | reverse complement strand
ACCAGAACGAGACATCACCAGTCGCTTCGCCGTTGTGAACGTGGGCCAGAATGCTGGCCTCCAGCACGCACGAGTCACCGGAATAGGCCGAGATGGACTCAGCCGGCACGAACTGCCTCACGGTGGTCTGCGCCGATCCGACCGCAAGCCTGCCCATCTGCAGGCTTGTGTCGTACCCGCACCCGCTGCCGGCGAAGCTCCAGCAACCGCCTGCCGGGTCGAACGCACCGTTCCGTGTCAGACTCACCCGTCCCCGATTCATGAACCTCATGTCGCAGACGCCTGACGCCGAGTCAGAAGCAGCCAGCCGCAACGTGCGAGTCGAATTCGACGCGAATCGCCCGCCCTCGACAACGATGCTGCCCGCCGGTGGCACGCTGTCGAACACGACGATGGAATCGGTTGAGTCACCATAGAAGGGACTGTCGCTGGCACCTGAGTCGCGGTACTGAGCCTGAACACGATAGACGCCGCATCCCCTTGGGAACACGAGCGCCGTATCCGAACAGAACGGGAACCACGCGGAGGTGTCGGTCGCGTGCACCACGCTGTCGCCGTGCGCACCATACCAGGCGAACAGAACCCGGGCGCTGTCGGCGGGGGTCTGCCCGGTCGAGTCCTTCTCGTAGGACATACTGGATAGGCCGCACACGAGCAACGGTGCGTCGGTCTTGCCGCCCGGCGGCGCAGTCACGGCGAGCGTACCGCCTATAGCTCCCCGGATGACAAGCCGCTGGTACGCTTGGTTGTCATCAGTTCCGTCTCTCTCCACGTAGCGCATGCCGGGGTTGACGTTGGCTGTAAGGAGTCCGTCACCATGAAACGCCAGCGGTAGCTCCCATACAAATGACTCGACCACCGTCTCGCTTGGACCAATCGCCACCGTCCGGCACGTCGAGTCGACTATGCTGCCATTCCAGGTAAACCGCACCCAGGTCGCGCATCCCGCGGGCGTCGACTCCTGGGAGTCGCGGTTCTTGATCTTCACGTGTAAGGTCTCGATACACGGGAGCCCCGACCAGAGCGGTGAGAGCCACAGACTTTCGGCCACCAGTTCCGGCCGGCTGATCGCTCTTTCCTCCGGCTCGGTGATGAAAACGGGCCGGCTGCTGATGACAGGCCACAGCCATCCGGTGGCAGCCGTCGGGTCGTCAGAGGGCTGTGGGTCGTCGCCGTAGTCCAGAACGGTCGCTGTCGCCGTGTCCAACCTCACCGGCAGGCCGGCGACGACACCGTACGGATCTTGGGCGGTACTCCAGCACACCCACGTCTTCTTCAGCGACGCCGAGTCCTCGAACTCGTACATCCGTACATGCGCGTCGCCTGCCGAATCGCCCACCATCACCCGCCCGTTGAGCCGCTTGCCGGTCAAGCCGCCCGCAACCTGCTTCATGGCGTAGAATGGTGCCTGTGGATCCAGGCTGTCACTTACAAGGCCCCAGGCGTTCCAGACACCAGGGCGACGAAAGTACCACCAGTACAAACGGTCATAGCCACCGCCTGGGTCGGCCTCGGACGCCTTGTGCGATACGAAGGCCTCGCACAGGTTCCGTGCATCCTGGCTCTGCGAGTAATGCTCCGGGTCCGCGGTGTCCACGCGATTCCACCCAAATTCGGTATTCCATAGTTCACTCTCTAGGTCACTCCACTTCCTCATTGTCGCCCGCAGGGTCTCGGCGTGAACACGCAACGTCTCAGGGACGAAGCCGTCTTGTATGTCCTGATAGTCATGCACCGACACCGCGTCCCAGAAGACGCCCATGTGGCTCTCGGAGTCGGCCGCGTAGCAGTTGTCCAGCCAGTCCTTGCCGGGTACCGGGCACCCTCCGACGACACCGGCCATCGAGCCGATCGCAACTTTGTCCGTCTCATGGCCGGGATGGCGCTTGACAGCCGAGTCTACGACTTGGGCCATGCGCATGTAGAGAGAGCACAACGGCCTCAGGCCCGGCCCCAGCGGGTAGTAGACGCTGTCCGGCCTCCGCCACCATCCGGTAGCCTTGCTGCTGGTGTCGGTGGTTGTGTCATTGGGTTCGTTCCATACCTCCCAGTCGTGTATCGGGACCTTGAAGTTGCCGCTGTCGTAGTGATGGACGACCGAATCGATGAACCGCGCCAAGAGATTGGAGTCGGAGGTGACCGGGTATTCCAGCCCTCGCGGGGCGCAGTGCGGACTCCAGGCAGAATCCCCGCTGTCGTTCTTGTTGTCGTAGCGCGTGCTCGCCCACGAATCTTCACCCGCGTCGCCGACCGGCGTCATGGTGACCAGGGCCAACGGCCTGCACCCGGAGTCCGCACGTATCCCCTTCAACGTGGAATCCGTCAGGATCCAATCACAGGTGCTCTTGTGCGGTTGCACCTGGCTCCAGTCAAGGTCGAAGCGCACGGTCCGAACTCTCGATTCCTCAATTCGGGCTCTGAACGTGCCCACATTGATGGGTCTTGTATCGCCCCATTTCCACGAGACCTCGTCCGCACCAAAGTAAGTCGAATCCACCGCCTTCATCCGACCGTAGACCCGGCAGGCCAAGTCCGCATCAGTCGGCCCCTGGCCCGGAACCAGCATTGCTCCATATGGATAGGGGTCGCCACCACTGTAGTAGTACTGGACTGAGTCTGACCCGCCACGTGTGAACCGGATGGTCAGTTCCTTCCCCTTTGTGAACGCGACCTGCTGGTCCCACTGGCTGAACTTCACCCAGCCGTGGTCCGGCACGCCATTACCAGCACTCCTGGTAAGTTCAGCGCCACCCTCGTATACGATGGCCGTGTATGCCCCGCCGTTGCCCTTGGCCCCGGCAAACAGCTCTATGCGCTCCAGCGTGTCCCAGCAGCAAACGACCTCTTGGGAGACGCCGCCGGTCAGCGGATTCGGGTCTGCCTTGCCCGACCAGTCTGCTCGTACCGGGTCTATCGCATAGGCCCGGACGTTTCCTGATGCCATAGATACGGCCATCAGGGTTATCACTACTGCAACTACTGCCGTTTTCACGGCTTCCTCCTATCGTTTGATGAGCTTCTCTACTCTCTTGCCGGCGTTGTACCGAAGCTCAATGAAGTACAACCCCGGTCGAAGCCCATGAAGGTCCATCGTGAAGACGGCACCGCTGGGCTTGAATGTCCTCACCAAGCGCCCCAGCACGTCACGCATGACCGCGCTCTGAAGGCCCGGTCCGGCACGAAGCGTGGCGTACTTGGAGGCCGGATTGGGGCACAGCGTGCCCGGTCGCTCAGCGAGCCGAGCATGGCCAAGTTCCTCGCCCACGCCAACTTGCACGGTTTCCAGAATGCACACGCCCGCGTCGAGACAGGCAGCATAGATGAATGGCTCGGAGTACACCATCCGTTCGATCAGATACGGCGGCGTCCACGAGGCGCCCGGAATCAGCCGCAGGTTGCGCGGGTCGGACACGTCGACGACCCATATGCGTTCTCCGCCGACGTAGGCCAGCGAATCCACGACCACGACGTCATTCCACCACAGCGTGTCGGTCAGGTACAAGGAATCAAGTGCGTACGGACTGGCCGGGTTCGCCACGCTGAGCGCCAGAAGCCCGGTGTAAGGTGCCGTTCCGTACATGATTGTGTCCACGGCATCTACGCCCTGCATCCGAGCACCGTAGTTGCCGACCACGACGGGGCTACTAGGGTCGGAGACATTCACGAGCGAGAACAAAGTATTCGTGACGTAGGCAATCGAGTCCTGCAGGTCCATCTTGCCCGAGTACCCCGGCAGCACGCAGCTCCCCACCCGCACCGGCTCCCTCGGCCGGGCGACGTTGAAGACCTGAAAGCGGTTGGCCTCGGTGGCGTAGATGAACGTATCCTTGAGAACGTAGTCCTCGGGTGGATTGAAGCACGATTCCTGCGCGACAACAACGGGATTCGACGGGTCAGTCACATCCAGGACCCGGAGGAATCTCCTTCCGCTCGTACCTCGCATGCTGATGAAGGCGAAGGAATCGCGCGCCACTGCCGTTGGGACACTCTTGGAGCCTATCGTGTCGAACATGCCCAGCGACACCGGGTCAGCTGGGTTGGCGATATCGATTATCTGCAGCCCGGAGTACTCATTCGCCACGTAGGCACGTTGCCCATCGACGTGTACATCCACCGCCTGGCTAGCCTTGTAGCCTGACCAGGCCTCGGAGATATCGCTGACTTCGTGAAGGTCAAGGACGGTGAGGCCTCCGTAGTCATCCGCAAGATAGCCGTAGCCTGGTACGTGTGGAACCAGAGGGTCCCACTCAGTGACGCCCTCAGGGTTGATGCTGTCGCGCAGCGCCGGGTGGCTGGAGTCGCTGACGTCTACGATGAATAGCCCCTCATGTTCATAGTTGCAGGACAGATAGGCATAGGAATCATCGACGTATAGACCTTCGCCGCCGTAACCGTTAACCGTGCTGACAACGGTGATGTTGAGCGGGTCGCTGATGTTGAGAGCTGTCATGTAGTCCGGCTGGTAGGCCGTGCAGAAGAGCAGGTTGCGTCTGACAAACATCGCATAGGCGGGGCCGCCGCGGGAGTTGGCCCAGGTAGGATGTGACGGGTCAGTTACGTCGTAGATATTCATCATCCAGCGTCCGGCGGAAAAGGCATGACCATTGGCCACAACAACAAGGTCACCGCTGTCACGAATGGCACCCACAAGACTGGGCAGGTTTGGTCTCGCCACGTTGTAGATTCGGAGGCTATCACCGCCAACTGCGTAGCAGAACGAATCCTCGACACAGACGTCGCCGATGACCGCGTCCATCGAACCAAGCTCGCGCGGATTGGCCGGGTCGGATACGGAGTACATCTGCGCGCCCCAGGAACCGCAGGCAACGAATAGAAGAGAATCTTGAACGACGACTTGGCTGACCAGACTGCGCGCGTTGATTTGGCCCAGCATCCTGGGATGGACCGAATCGGTAATGGAGAGAATCCTGACGCCGGAGCCTGAGCCGAGGTAGAGGAACGTATCCCTGCCCGCAAGCTCCCAACTCGGCCCCCACGGCCAGCGCCCAATGCACAAAAGTCCGGTACTCTCCGGCCTGTGGAACGTCGTGTAGTACGAATCGTCCAGCCCGCGCTGTCGCAGCCAGCTCGCCCGCATCCTCGGATGCACCCGACTCAGCGACTCCTGCACCGCCGCGTGCTCCTCAAACGACACCCTGTCGGCAAAGGCCATCGCCGTTCCGAGCAGGAGAACGACGCTCAACCACCGCCGGTTCACGGCTTCAGTCTAATCCCCGACTCCGGCATGTCAAGCCGCCGAGCGATTGTCTCTGTCGAGGGGAATCGGAAATCACCCTGAGCCGCTCTTCGCGCGTACCTCGGCTGCTGCGCGGTTCGCTATTCGACCCCAGACCCGACATTGCACCACAAGCACACAGAGAATTCGGAGGACAAGGAGCGGACTGCCGACTTCACCCGACTCTGTGCCCTCTTTCGCTTCTGTGGCGACTCCCATCTCGGTTCTTAGGGCGTTCCTGTTCCTTGACCCTGCCGAGTCGGTCGGCTACGCTTAGTTTCCCATGCAAGATGACGTAATCCGGATTCGCGGAGCGCGAGAACACAATCTCAAGAACATCAGCCTCGACATCCCGCGCAACAAGCTGGTGGTCATTACCGGCCTGTCCGGTTCGGGCAAGTCGTCGCTGGCGTTCGACACCATCTACGCCGAAGGCCAGCGCCGCTACATCGAGTCGCTCTCGGCCTATGCCCGGCAGTTCCTCGGCATGCTCGAGAAACCGGACTGCGACCAGATCACCGGCCTCTCCCCGGCCATCGCCATCGAGCAACGGACCTCGGCCCGCAACCCCCGCTCAACGGTCGGCACGGTCACCGAAATCTACGACTATCTACGGCTCTTGTTCGCCCGCATCGGCAAACCCTATTGCCCCAAGTGCGGCAAGCCGATTTCGTCCCAGACCACCGACCAGATTGTCGACGTCCTGCTCGCCCTGCCCGAAGGCACAAACCTCATCGTCCTTGCTCCGCTGATACGCAGCCGCAAGGGCGAGTACAAAGAACTGTTGGTCAAGGCCAAGCGCCGCGGCTACATCCGGGTGCGGGTCGACCACAAGCTCTACGAGATTGATGAGGTGCCGGAACTCGAACGCTACAAGAAGCACGACATCGAGGTCGTGGTGGATAGGCTGCAGGCCAAGGCGGACTCGCGGAAGCGACTGGCCGACTCGGTCGAGTTGGCGCTCAAAGAAGGCAACGGGCTTTGCATAGTCGCGGCACAGGAGCCTCCGACGCAAGTCAAAGGTCAAAATGCAAAAGCCAAAGTGCAAAATGACGCGGACGGACTCCGGCAATCGACTATCGACAATCGGAAATCGGAAATCCCGGAGGACCTGGTTTTCTCCGCCGCCCTGGCCTGCCCGGAGTGCGGGTTCAGCTTCGGCGAAGTGTCGCCGCGCCTCTTCTCGTTCAACGCGCCGCAGGGCGCCTGCCCGACCTGCCACGGGCTCGGGACCAAGATGGAGATCGACCCGGACCGGGTCATCGCCAATTCCGACCTGTCGGTGATGGACGGCGCTCTCGCGCCGTGGGGTGAGGCGCGGGGGCGGAGCCAGTGGTTCACCGCACCGCTTCGCACCCTGGCGCGCCGGCACGGGTTCAGGCTCGACGCGCCGTGGAAGAAGCTGCCCGCTTCGGCCAAGCGCCTGATTCTCTACGGCTCCGACGAGGAGCTGAAGGTCAAGTACACGCGCTGGGACGACAGCGAGTTCTACTGGAAGCACAAGTTCGAGGGCCTGATGCCGAACCTGCTCCGCCTATACCATGAGACCGAGTCCGAGTCGCGGCGCGAGTGGATTGAGAGGTTCATGACCCTGCTCCCCTGCCCGGACTGCCAGGGCCAACGCCTCAAACCCGAGGCACTGGCAGTGCGCATCGGCGACCTGAGCATCGCCGACCTGAGCGCCTTCTCCATCCGCCGCTGCCACGACTACTTCGCCCGCGAGCTGAAGCTGTCCGGTCGCGACGAGGAGGTTTCGCGCGAGGTGGTGAAGGAACTGCGCAAGCGGCTGAGCTTCCTGACCGCGGTCGGCATCGACTACCTGACCCTTGACCGGACTGCCGAGACCCTCGGCGGCGGCGAGGCCCAGCGCGTCCGCCTCGCCACCCAGATCGGCTCCGGCCTGGTCGGCGTGGTCTACATCCTCGACGAGCCTTCAATCGGCCTGCACCAGCGCGACAACCGGAAGCTGCTGGGAACCCTGACCCGGCTGCGCGACCTCGGCAACACGGTCATCGTGGTCGAGCACGACGAGGAGACCATTCTCGAGGCCGACCACGTTGTCGACCTCGGCCCGGGCGCTGGGGATTCCGGCGGCAAGGTCGTTGCCCAGGGCACGCCCGAGGAGATCAAGCGCAACCCGGATTCGCTCACTGGCGCCTACCTTTCCGGCCATCGCCGCATCGAGACGCCAGCCGGCCGGCGCCAGCCCCGGCTCGGCTGGCTCACCGTGCACGGCTGCCAAGAGAACAACCTGAAGAACGCGGACATCACGGTCCCGCTCGGCCTGTTCGTGACCGTGACCGGAGTATCAGGCTCGGGCAAGAGCACCTTTGTCTCTGATATCCTCTACCGGACGCTCGCCCGCCACTTCTACGATTCGCGCGAGAAGCCCGGCGCACACGACCGCATCACCGGCACCGAGAAGATCGACAAGGTGATCAACATCGACCAGTC
>CAZVCQ010000128.1:0-7703 GCA_964626085.1 uncultured bacterium | reverse complement strand
CACTGCGTCATTGCATAGTGCGCCCCCGACCAGCAGCATTTCGATGGCGGTCGCGGGCGAGCCGGACTTGCCAACGTCCTCGCGGGTGGTGTCAGGCGAGACCTCCAGCCGATGGCCAAGGACGTCGAGCACGGTTACGGTCATACGGTTCTCAGTCAATGTTCCCGTCTTGTCTGAGCAAATGACATCAACTGACCCCAGCGTCTCGACCGCGGGGAGCTTACGCATCAGAGCGCGACGCCTCAGCATCCGTTGCGCACCCAGTGCGAGCGCGATGGTCACGACCGCAGGCAGGGCTTCCGGCACTGCCGCCACTGCCATGCTGATTGCCGTAAGTACCAGGACACGGATGTCGGTCTTGTGCTGAACCAGGCCTAGCACGAACACGATTGCCACCAACCCTATCACTGCCAGCAGCAGGCCCCGACTGAGCTGGGCCATTCGACGCTGCAGCGGTGTGGGCTCGCGCTCAACGCCCTGGAGCATGTCGGCGATGCGACCGAGTTCGGTGGACATGCCGGTGCTGGTAATCACCATTGACCCACGCCCGGCCACGACCGCGGTACCCATGTAAGCCATGTTCCGGCGGTCACCCAGAGCCCGGTCACCTTCGGGTAACGGCTCGGCCATCTTCTCGACCGGCTCGGACTCACCGGTGAGCGTTGCCTCCTGCACGCGCAGGTTGACCGCTTCGAGGAAACGGCCATCGGCCGGCACATGGCTCCCGGCCTCCAGTAGCACAACGTCGCCCGGAACCAGTTGGCGTGCCGATACCTCGACGACATGTCCTCCCCGCCGGACCCGTACCGTCGGCACGGCAAGCGACTTGAGCGCCTGCATTGCGCGCTCCGCACGGTATTCCTGGAAGAAACCAAGGACCGCGTTCAGTATCACGATCGCGAGAATCACGGCGGCATCGGTATACTCCCCGAGCACGACCGACACGACGCCAGCGCCGATGAGTAGCAGCACCATCACCGAGACGAACTGGTCTTTGAGGATGGCAAACGGGCTCTTCGCGCCGCGCTCGATCAATGCGTTGGGTCCGTGCGCCGCCAGTCGCGCCTGTGCTTCGTCCGGGCGGAGCCCTTCCGTACGCGACTCGATCCGGCTCAGGACGGCATCAGTGGTCAACTGGTGCCACACGAAGGACTGGCCGCCTGGTTCTCTTTCTGTCATTGGATGCCTATTCTGCCGACCGGCGGCGATTGGGTCAAGCCCAGTCGCCGCCGGTCAGAGTATCTGGCCTCTACCCTTTGGCCGGCGCCGCCGGCTCCTCTTTCTTCTCCTTGAGAATGTCGGCAATCATGCCGAGACTGCCCATCACTCCCGACGCCTCGTAGGGCACGAACAGCTTGGTCGCTTTGCCGTCGGCCATCTTGGCCAGCGCCTCGAGGTACTTGATGGTGATGAGGTCCTTGGTCGGATTGCCTTTGTGGATGGCGCCATAGACCCGCTCGACCGCCTGGCCTTCGCCCTCGGCCACAGTCAGCAGCCGGAACTTGTCGGCTTCCGCCACCTTCTGTATCGCGGCCGCATGCCCCTCGGCTTCCAGGATCTTAGCCTGCTTTTCACCATCGGCCCTGAGAATCGCCGCCGTCTTGAAGCCCTCGGCCTCAAGCACCACCGCCCGCCGTTCGCGCTCGGCCTTCATCTGCCGGTGCATCGCCTCGGTGACGTCACCCGGCGGCTCGATCCGCTGGAGCTCGACTCGCGTTACTTTGGCACCCCACTTGTCGGTTGCCTCGTCGAGTACGTCCCGGAGCTTGGCGTTGATCCGCTCGCGCGAGGTCAACGACTCGTCCAGGCTTAGGTCGCCGACCACGTTTCGCAGGTTGGTTTGGGCGAGCTTGACGGTCGCCAGCCGGAACTGGGCGACGTTGTAGAGCACCTTCACTGGGTCGGTGACTTCGTAGTAGATTATGGCATCGACCGTTACCGTCGCATTGTCTTTGGTGATGACCTCCTGCGGCGGCACGTCCACGACCTGCTCGCGCATGTCGACCTTGATGAGCCGCTCGATGAACGGCAAGATGAAATTCAGCCCCGGCCGGACGGTGCGCTGATACTTACCCAGCCGCTCGACGCAGGCCAACTGGTACGGCCGCACAGTCTTGATGCCCAGGAGGGCCACCAGGAAGATAAAGACGAGAATGACTATCAGCAGCGTTCCGCTCATTTCAGCTCCTTTCGTTGACTCACTCGACCACCAGGTGGGTCCCGTCGACCGAGACCACCCGGACGTTGGCGCCGACCGCCAGTTCGCGCAACGCCGCCGCCCGCCACTCCTCGCCGCGCACGTTCACCCGGCCGAACTCGGGCGGTTTGATGTCGGCGACCACCCGACCGGTCGCGCCCACCATCCGATTGGCACCGACCAATTCAGGTTCAGGATGAGTCATCCTCCGCCCAATCCGCTGCGAGAACACGACCATCACCGCGGACAGAAACAGGAAGACTCCGAACTGGACGTACGGATTGTGGACAAAGATCGCCAGAACACCAGTTACGACACCGGCGACCCCGAACCAGATAATCACGAATCCCGGCACAATCATCTCCAAGGCAGTCAGAACCAGACCCGCAATTATCCAGACTGCCGGCTTCAGTTCAAACACTGCGACCTCCAGTTACGCTCGATTCTCTCAGCGGCATGGCCGGCGCTCGGAACCGCCCCGACCAGACCAGTCATATGATGGCACGCCGCTGCCCGATGTCAAGCAGCAGGGCTCAGTCCGACTGCAGGGGAAACTCGGACAGTCGGTGGTACGTCGGCCCCGCGGGACCAAGCACGCTACGAAACAGCACGACATTGTCTATTCTGAACGGCTCGGACTCGAACTGCACGGCAACGGCCTTGCTGACATCGTCGGGAATGCGAAGACGGCCAACCGTGAGGTGCGGACTGAAGGGCCGCCGCTCGGGTTGATAGCCGACCGAGGAGAGGGCCTTGACCACGTCTGCCTGCAGTGCGCAGACTTCGTCCTTTCCCTGGTCAGTACCGATCCAGACGATCCGCGCCCGTGACGGGCCAGGAAAAGCCCCGAGCCCCTTCAACCGCATGGTGAACGCCTTCTGCCGAAGTGCAACTTCGGAAAGCCGGCTCTTGGCAGCCTCAAGGAAATCCGGAGACACCTCGCCCAGGAACGCCAATGTCAGGTGCATCAACTCGGGCCTGACCCATCGTACAGCAGGACCTGACTCGCGCCGCAGCCTGCCTAGGAGGTCGGAAATCTGACTTCTCGCGCCCTCGGAAATGCTGACCGCGACAAAGGACCGGATCGCTTCACTCATGCTCTATCCTCCAGTACTTGGCGACAGAGCTGCAGCGCGGCCTCAGCCGACTGCTCCTTCACCGCCCGGCGGCCGCCTCGGAACTGGTGTCGCTCGACCGCAATCCGCCTTCCCGCCCTGACGCAAACGCATACCAACCCAACCGGCTTGACCCTGGACCCGCCGCCCGGGCCGGCGATGCCGGAGACCGCGACGCCGACCTGGGTTCCGAACTTCCGACAGACCCCTGCCGCCATCTCCCTGACCACGGGCTCGCTGACCGCCCCCCACTTCGCGAGCGTCTGGCTACTCACTCCCAGCATTCTCACCTTCGCCGCGTTTGAGTAGGCAATGACGCCCCCGACAAAGTACCGAGAACTCCCCTGGACATCTGTGAGCCGGTCGCCGATCAGACCCCCGGTACAGGACTCGGCAACGGCAAGGGTCCTCCTTCGCTTCAGTAGCAGCCGGCCGATAGCCCGCTCGACACTTGTAGCGCCTGAGCCGGGCATCAGTGGAATCTCAGGATCGGAAGAAGGAGGAGACCCAGGCGAAGGACCAGGTTGGCGCAAATCCCGGCAAGCATGTCGTCCACCATGATGCCCCAGCCGCCGGGCAGCCGCTGCGACTTGTCGATGAACGGCAGTTTGACGATGTCGAAGAAGCGCCAGAGAAGGAACCCGACTCCCAGGCCCCAGATCGAAACCGGGTTCATGAAGAACGTCGCCAGCGTACCGGCGACCTCGTCGATTGTGACCCGGTGGGGGTCCTTGCCCCAGACTCGCTCAAGGTCCGTGGCAATCGGCACACCGATGAAGAACACCCCGACGACGGCCGCGGCGTTCCAAGCCGGCAGCCGGGCAAGAAAGAAGGCCGGCAACAGCGCGAAGAAGCTCGTTGCTGTTGCCGGCGCGATCGGGAAGTAGCCGGTGAAGAGGACGCTGCCGACCAGCGCCTCCAGAAAGAAGCGCGCCCGCCCTAGCGGCGGCGCTTGCTCGGGAACCTCTGCTCCCATTCGACTACGAAGTTCACGACGATGAACACAGAAGAGTAGACTCCCACTACGATGCCGACGGTCATCACGAACGCGAAGTCCTTGATGCTCGCTGCGCCGAAGATAAGCAGTGACAGTGACACAAATAACACGGTCAGCGAGGTGATCAGCGTCCGTCCGAGGGTTTTGTTAATCGCCTGGTCGCAGACGTCAAAGAAAGACTCCTTACGCATCTTCCGGATGTCCTCGCGGATTCGGTCCGACACGACTATTGAGTCGTTCACCGAGAAACCGATCATCGTCAGCACGGCCGCGATCAGGGTAATCGTGACTTCCTTGTTGAAGAGCGCCACGAACCCGAGTGTCATCACTGTATCATGCACGAGCGACAGCACGGCGCCGGTCCCAAACCGGACGTCGAACCGGAAGCTGACGTAAATGAGGATACCGATCAGGCCCAGCGCTACCGCCAGCAGAACCTTACCCTGCAGCTCTTTGGAAACCTGGGGCCCGACCATCTCATCACGCAGGATCTCGAGCTGGTTGCCGGGGAATGATGACTCCAACTGCCGGCTGAGCACCGTGCTGAACGTCTCCTTGCCCGGGAATTCCCGGGCTTTGGCACGGATCAGGAAGTCGCCCCGCTCGTAACGCTGCAGTCCCGCACCGCCCTCGCCGATCTTCTCCAGGGCACCCCGCATCGCATCGGTTGAGACCGGCTGAGTGAGATGCACCTGCACCAGTGAACCGCCCGTGAAATCGACACCGTAGTTGAATCCACCGCGGATGAGGATGACCGCGATGCTCGCGAGCATCATCAACCCGGAGATGGCGAAGAACAGCCTCCGCTTCGAAACAAACTGGATATTGGTATCGCCGATTAGTCGCATGTGTTATATCCTCAGCTTCTTGACCTCGAACCGGGCGAGCCACCAGTCGAAGATGAACCTCGTGACGAACACCGCGGTGATAACGTTGATGACGAGGCCGGCCGCGAGGGTTGTCGCGAATCCGCGAATCGGACCGCTGCCGATGAAGTAAAGCGCGATGGCCGTGATTACCGTCGTGGCGTTGGCATCGATGATGGTGACGAAGGCACGGTCGTAGCCCGCGTCCACCGCTGCCATTACCGTCTTGCCCCAGCGCAGTTCCTCGCGTATCCGCTCGAACACCAGCACGTTCGCGTCCACGGCCATGCCGATGGTGAGGGCCATTGCGGCCAGGCCCGGCAGGGTCATGGTTGCACGCAGTCCGGCCAGTATCGCCAGGAGGAAGAATATGTTGAACACCAGAGCGAAGTCAGCCAGCACGCCGGCAACTGAGTAGTAAATGACCATGAACACCACTACAACCAGCGCGCCGATGAGGCTCGCGAGGATGCCGCGGCGGATCGAGTCACTGCCGAGAGAAGCGCCGACCGAGCGCTCCTCGATAGTGTTGACCGGGGCCGGCAAGGCGCCGGACCGGAGCACTATCGCCAGGTCACGCGACTCATCGGGATTGACTTCGTTGGTGGTTATCATCGCGTTGCCGTCCGGAATCCGCGACTGGATCACCGGTGCGGACTTCACTACGTTGTCGAGGACGATAGCCAGTCGCCGGCCGATGTTGCGGCCCGTGACCTGCGCGAACACGGTCGCGTCTTTCCGCCCGAGTTTGAGACTGACGATCCAGGTGTTGGCAAGCCCCGGCTCCGAGCCCTGATAGGGAGCGGGCCTCGCATCCTTGATGGCGGAACCCAGCATTTCCGGTTCGGCTTTGAGCATGTACAGGCGACGCACCGGACTGCCCTCGTGGGCCTCGGACGGCCCGAACAGAAACTCGTAAGCCCCAGGCCAGTAGGGTTTGGCCCGCTCCAGCAGCACTTTGAACTCGGGATAGTCCCGGTCATCCACGCCGAAGTCGCCGCCGATTGTCCGGACGTAGCTGAGCAACGTCCCCTCCTCGGCTTCACCGACCGGTGCCAGACCGGTGTCGGTCCGCGCCGTGTCGAACGTCGCCGCAAGTCCGGAAGTATCCGGCTTGGCCTTCGGCGCCGCGGCGGTCTTCGCCGCCTGGCCGGTATCCGCACCCGGCCCGGCCTTCAGCTTGTCGTCAAGCGTCTTCAGCGCGTCGTAGGTTGCGCGCTCTTCCTGGACAAGCTGGAACTTGAGCTGGGCGGTCTGGCCAATCAGGTTCTTGGCCCGTTCACGGTCCACTCCCGGCAGCTGTACGAGTATTCGGTCCCGGCCGACCTTCTGGATGATTGGCTCAAAAACACCGAACTGGTCCACGCGGTTCCGGATGACTTCGAGTGCCCGGTCGCCCGCATCCGCGGCCTCATCGGCCGACAGCTTGCTCTTGTCGACCTCCAATGTGAGCTGCATGCCGCCGACAAGATCAAGACCGAGGTGCAGCGAGCGCTTGTGGATACCGACCTTCCGTTGCTGGAAGTCGGCCATCTCGACCTGGACCCGGGCGCTGTCGTCTGCCGTCACCGCCCGCGCGAGTCGGCCCTTGATCGCGCTCTCCTGTCCGGGCAGCACGAAGTAAAGCTGGTACGTAGGCCACAAGGACCAGATACCCAGCGCAACGGCTGCTATGAAAACAGCAAACTTGATTCTAGCACCTTTCACAAGAGTAGACCTCCATAGTCCGCTTCATTTCCTCAACCGCACGTTGCAGCCCCACAAAGACCGCCCGCGCAACTACCGCAAACCCGATGCTATACCCGGCAGCAGTCTTGCTCTTCAAGACCGGCACGACGTTTCGGTAGTCCAGGCCGTGTCCGACATGAACCAACAGACCCGCCTTGGTGGCAGCCCTGCCGGCCGTGGTCAGTTCGCCCAGCAGTCGCGGACCGCGAGACCAGCCCCGGCTGTACCGGTCAGTGTTCAATTCGACCACATCCGCCCCGATCCTGGCCGCTGCCTCGACCTGTGCGGTATCCGGTTCGATGAAGACACTGACGCGTATCCGCGCCTTCTTCAGGCGCTGCACCACGGGCTCCAACCTGCTCTTCTCCTTCAGCAGGTCAATGCCGCTCGTCGTCGTAACTTCGCTCTTCAATTCCGGCACCAGCGTCACCTGGTCCGGCCTCGTCCGAGCCATCAGCCGAACGAGATCATCGGTCGCCGCCATTTCCACGGTAAGTTCGGTCTTCGCCGTAGCCCGCAGCAGCTCGACATCACGGTCAGTGATGTGCCTGCGATCGCGCCGCAGGTGAACGGTAATCCCATCGGCCCCGCCCAACTCCACGGCCACTGCCGCCTGCACGGGGTCAGGAATCGACTCCAGCCGGGCTTGGCGCAGCGTCGCGACGTGGTCTATGTTAATGGACAGAATGGGCATGGTGGCCGGGATTCTAGGCCAGAAAGCCACAATAGTCAAGGCAAGCGGGATACCCTAATCCGCACGTAACGAGTTGATCGTGGTCCTGTCGGCAGGAAGCAACGTG
>CAZVCQ010000127.1:0-7715 GCA_964626085.1 uncultured bacterium | reverse complement strand
GCTACCTGCGTACTCAGGGCAACCCGATAGACTCCATCCGCCGGCTGCTCGCCGAACTGGGCGCGCAGGTCGACTCCGGCGTCAAGATCCTGGGAGCGGGGACCACCGGTTCAGCCCGCCGGCTGGCCGGTGTGATGGTGCAGGCCGACATCGTCAAGAACGAGATAATCACCCATGCCGTCGCCGCCAGCCATTTCCATCCCGAGGTCCGGACTGTCATTGAGATCGGCGGCCAGGACTCGAAGATAATCATCCTGCGCGACGCCATCCCGGTTGACTTCGCCATGAACACTGTCTGCGCGGCCGGAACCGGCAGTTTCCTCGACCACCAGGCGACTCGGCTGGGAAGACCGATTGAGGAATTCGGCGGGCTGGCGCTGCGGGCCAAGAACCGCGTGAACATCGCGGGCCGCTGCACGGTGTTCGCCGAGAGCGACATGATCCACAAGGCCCAACTGGGCATGTCGACCGAGGACATCGTGGCCGGGCTGTGCGATGCCATCGTTCGCAACTACATGAACACCGTGGCCAAGGGCAAGGAGATACACCCGCTGATTCTCTTTCAGGGTGGGGTTGCGGCCAACGTCGGAGTCAAGAAGGCTTTCGAGCTTATGCTCGGTCACGAGGTACTGGTGCCCGAGCACTTCCTCGTCATGGGCGCTGTCGGTGCCGCCATTGTCGCTTCCGAGGAGACCGACGGCAGGGGCACGCGGTTTGCGGGGTTCGACGTTGCCGATACCGCTTTCGAGACGCGGGCCTTTGAGTGCGAGGGATGTCCGAACCGGTGCGAGGTGATTGAGACCCTGCGCGAACAGAAGGTCATCGATCGTTACGGCGACCGGTGCGGGAAGTGGTCCAAGCTCTAGGAAACGATGAAGTGCGAATGACGCACTGTCAGACAGGGGCAGCCGAGGCCGATGTCGAATGAGGAACGAGCGGGCAGGAGCAACATGGTGCTCATGAGTGCGGCAGTGCTGGCGCTCCTGATGTGCGCGCAGCCAAAGGAGGTTATCGTGACAAGACAACCGGCAGTCGCGGGGCAGTTCTACCCGGCTGATGCGAAGACGTTGGCCGCTATGGTCGATTCGATGCTGGCTGATGCTGAGGTGCCGGTGATCTCAGGTAGGTTGATTGGCATCCAGGTTCCGCATGCGGGCTACCCTTTCTCCGGACCGACAGCAGCACGGGCCTTCAAGCTTCTCCAGGGCATGGATTCAGTGACGGTGGTGATGCTGGGTACGAGCCATCACGTCATGCTCGACCGGGCAGCCGTGTACGCCAAAGGTGCGTGGCATACGCCGCTGGGGGACGTGACGATTGACGAAGCGCTGGCCAAGGCGATTCTGGCACAGGACGAGTTCCTTGCCGACATGCCGGGGGCACACACCAAGGAGCATTCGATTGAGGTCGAAGTGCCGTTCCTGCAACGAGTGCTTGGTGACTTCAAGATTGTGCCAATCATGTTGCTCCAGCCGGACTTCGAGCAGTGCGAACGGGTCGGCAGGGCAATCGCAAGAGCGTCCAAGGGCAAGAAGGTGCTGCGGCTGGCATCTTCCGACCTGTATCACGGGGAATCGTATGATGACGCCAACCGGATTGACGGCGCTGCCGTCGGATTGATGGCGAAGTTCGACCCGCAGGCGTTCCACGCCGCGCTGGGGCGAAATGAAGCCCAGGCGTGCGGGGGAAACGCGATCACCGTGCTGATGGTTGCCGCCCGAGAGATAGGTGCCGACACCGCGGTCGTCCTCGCGCAGACCAACTCCAACGACGTGACGGGTGAACGCGGCGGCTACTGCGTCGGATACAGCGCGGTCGCGTTCGTGGCATCAGGGAAGAAGAGTGAGGAGTCTTCGGACCTGACCGAGCAAGAGCAAGAGAGCCTGCTCCGGATTGCCAGGCGTACGCTGGAGAGCTACATCCGTTCCGGCAAGAGACCGGAGGTGACGCCGCTTACGCCGAAGCTGGGCGAGAAGCGCGGGGCCTTTGTGACGCTGCACGAGAGCGGTGAGTTGCGCGGGTGTATCGGCTACGTGGAAGCGGTGAAGCCGCTGTACGAGGCGGTGGGCGATATGGCGGTCGCGGCCTCGACCGAGGACCCCAGATTTCCGACCGTTCGGGTCGAGGAGTTCGACAAGATTGACATCGAGATAACTGTCCTGAGCCCGCTGCGACCATTGCCGAGCCCGGATTCAGTCGAGGTCGGCCGGCACGGTCTGGTCATTCGTAAGGGATACCGCTCCGGCCTGCTCCTGCCGCAGGTGCCGGTCGAGCAGGGCTGGAACCGCGACCAGTTCCTTGCGAACACCTGTTTGAAGGCGGGGCTGCCACCGGACACTTACAAACACAAAGACGCGCAGCTCTTTACTTTCACCGGCCAGGTCTTCGGCGAAAAGGAACTAGGCAGACAGCCGTAGTTGCCGGCACAGAGCCGGACCTGCTGGCGCTGAGCCGTGTCTCCGAGATTACCTGGCGGTTGATGGGCCTGCCCAAACGGCAGACGATGGGGGAGAGGGAGCGAGAGAACGAGGGATACGGGAACCGAGTGGCGTAAGAACCAAGAACCATGAACCAAGAACCTGGAACCGGCGGTGCGATGGCCGGGCGGACCTAAGTGCCGTGTCCCTGCGACTTCCGTTTGTATCCCAGTTCTACTCCGAGCAGCGAGCAATGGGGTTCATCGGCAGGAGTTCGCCCAACGTGAAAGTGCTGACAATTCACACCGAGGCACTTGAGGGACTTGGTTTTCGGGCAGGGCCGCATAGGTTTGCGGCGATTGAGTCGAGGCAAGCGGTATTCGAGGTCGTGGGAGGAACCTGACGGGTCTGGGGTCGGATTCTCAATCATCGAAGCATTCTATGACTCGTGGGCCGGGTTGTCAAATGAGCAGCCGGGCGGGAATCGGCGCAGGCCGTCAGGGCGCGGTCTGGCGGGGAAGGACGTGAGCAGCTGCATCATGGCCGGAGAAGGGTGCCCTCGAAGTAGTCATCGGCACCGGGGCCGCTACACAATAAAGGGCCTGAGCGATTCTCACATGTGGCACCTATGTCTCAAGGGCTGAGTATGTTAGGGTCTGACAAGTCGGTCCGCATCCAAGGGTAGGGGCATTCGGGGGGTGGTCCGGCAGGCAGCCCTGAATCAAGTCCGGGACGCAGTCTGCCGAAGAGTCTGGTAAGGAGTCCCCGGAATGGCCCGGTCGAGAGCGGCGAGGGTAGCACAGTCCTGAGCTCTCCGCCAGGCGGGGCATTGAGCTGGGCAGGTAGCTCCGACCGCCGTCTGGCAGACAGCTGTCCCGGTAGCCTGGCAAGCTGCCTGGAAGACAACCTCGGATGTAGCCTTCCAGTGAGCTTGCTGGATTGCATCCGGCGCAGCGTCGCACGTGCACCTGTGACCCGATGGGGCGAAATCTGGCTCGGTCGAATGCGGGCGGGGTCTTACTGCCGGATCCCACCCACGCAGGTTTTGACTTCAACGGCTCGCGCTGTGTCAGCTACCAGTGGCCAGTACGGGCTGGACCGGCGACCGATGGCTGGCAGCTAGAGAGTGGCCCCTGGTAGCTGGAATCTGAGCCCGTCGGGCTTGAATGACGGCTGGTTGTCTATAGTCTTGGCTGGTGATCTCCCTTTCCAATGTCACGATGGAGTTCGGCACTCAGGAGCTCTATCGGGACGTGAACCTGTTCGTCGGGCCGGAGGACCGCATCGGGCTGGCCGGCCCGAACGGGTCGGGCAAGTCCACAATCCTGAAACTGATGTCGGGCGAGCTTGAGCCGACGCGCGGGTCGGTTGATAGGAGACGGGGCACCTGCATCGGGTATCTGCCGCAGACCGGTGCGGTCGTGGGCGAGCGGACTGTGCTGGAGGAGGCGCTGACGGCCTTCAAGCACCTGGACGATGTGCAGGCGGAGATGATTGAGCTTGAGCACCGGATGAAGGATGCGAACATGCCGGCCACCGAGCTGCAGGAAGTGCTGGACCGGTATTCCGTTCTGCAACACCATTTCGGACGCGAGGCCTATGACCGCGAGCCTCGGGCCGAGAAGGTGCTGATGAGCCTCGGGTTCGCGGAGGAGGATTTCCACAAGCAGGCCAGGACCCAGAGCGGCGGTTTCCAGGTACGGCTGGCCCTGGCGCGGATGCTGCTCGAGGAGCCGGACGTGCTGCTCTTGGACGAACCGACTAACTACCTGGACATCCGTTCTATCGAGTGGTTGCAGGAATACCTGACGGCATTCAAGGGAGCGGTGGTGCTGATTGCGCACGACCGGTATCTCCTCGACGCGCTGGTGCAGAAGGTCTGGGCAATCGAGTCGCGCAAGGTATACGTCTTCCCCGGCAACTTCTCGAAGTACCTTGGCGACAAGGTCCAGCGGGACGAGCGGCAGCTCAAGAAGTTCGAGGAGCAGCAGCAGTTCATCAAGCGGACCGAGCAATTCATCGCCCAGTACAAGGGGCGCAAGGATACTGCGCCGAGGGCGATGAGCCGGCAGAAGATGCTCGACAAGCTGGAGCGGCTGGAGTCGCCTGAGACGGCGCCGGTAATCCGCATCCGGTTCCCGGAATCGGACGTGGTGTACGGCAAGGCGATTGACCTGCGGTCCGTTTCCAAGAACTACGGGCCGAAGCACGTGCTGCGGGACGTGAACCTCGTGGTCGGCGGCGGTGAGAAGATAGGGCTGTTCGGCGCCAACGGGCAGGGCAAGACGACGTTACTTCGCATCATCGCGGGAAGACTGGCCGCGGATTCCGGCGAAGCATGGACCAGCCAGAAGACGCAGGTGGCGTACTACGAGCAGGGGGCGGAGGAGACGATTGACCCCGACCTGACCGTGCTGCAGGCCGCATCCGAGGCCGGGGCCTGTTTCACCGAAAACGAGATGAAGGGTATCCTCGGGACGTTTCTCTTTCCGGGAGACACCATTGACAAGAAGGTGGCGGTGCTGTCCGGCGGCGAGCGGAGCCGGCTGGCCATTATCCGGGCGCTGCTGACGCCCTCCAACCTTCTCATTCTGGACGAGCCGACGAACCACTTGGACATCCAGTCGCGGGAGATCCTGTTCGAGGCGATCCGTCGCTACCGACGAACCGTGGTGTTCGCCGCGCATGACCGGTTCATGCTCGACGAACTGGCGGACAAGACGGTGCGGATTGAGGGAGGCAAGGCGATGTTGTTCCCCGGGAACTACAGCTATGCCGCCGGACGCGTGCTGAAGCACGCGACCGGAAGTCCAAAGTCTCAAGTACGAAGGACGAAGCAGGACCGACAAAGGACAAAGGACAAAGGGCAAAGGGCAAAGTCCCAAGTCCAAAGTCCCAAGTCCAAAGTCCCAAACCGTCATTCATCAATCGTCAATCGACAATCCCCTGACCCGGTATCCGTCATCGAACAACGGCTGAGGGAAATCGAAGCCGAGCACGACTCGGCCCGGCAGGCGATGGACTTCAATCGCGTGCGGGAGCTGGCTGACGAACGGAAGTACCTTGAGGCCGAGCTGCAGGCGCGCAAGGCCGACCAGGTCGAGGGCGGGGAGGCATAGGTGGCGGGTAGGGGTGCGAGTTCGGAGAAAGAGGCGGCGCTGGCGGCGCGGCTCATCCGTTTGGGCGTGAAGCCGGAGGACCTGGTTGAGAAGTTCATCCGGGCCGGCGGCCCGGGCGGGCAGAACGTCAACAAGACCTCGACCGCCGTCTATCTCAAGCATGTTCCCTCGGGCATCGACGTGAAGATGCAGCAGGAGCGTTCACAGGCCCTGAACCGGTTCCTGGCAAGGCGGACGCTGGCGGACAAGCTGGAGGCCCGGCTGCAGGGCGAACAGAGCGCGGAGGCCGCCCGAGTCGCGAAGCTCAGAAAGCAGAAACGGAAGCGGTCCCGGCGGGCCCAGGAGAAGGTGTTTAAGGCCAAGGCGAGACTGGCTGATAAGAAGGCGTCGCGCGTCATCCCTAGCGACGAATGGTAAGCCGGGTACTGGACTTGACAAGCGGCCGGGCTGCTCTATAATCCCCTCGTCCCTAGACATTAGTAGAATCCAAAAAGGAGCAGTGTAGATGAAGAACGTCCTGAGCATTGCCGTCAGCTTGATGGCAGCAGCTGTGATAGTCGGTTGCGGCGGCGGCGAGCAGCCGGCCAAGACCGAGAAGCCGGCTGAACCGGTGTTTGTCGCGCAGACAATGACCGTGCCGGCGATGAAGGTCGCCTCGATTGCCAAGATCGGGCCGTATACCGATGTCGGCAAGGGCATCAGCGACCTGATGGGCATGGTCCAGCAGGAGAAGCTGACCGTGGTGGGCATGCCGTTCGGCCTGTACTTCGACAATCCGGAGAAGGTGAAGCCGGAGAGCACCCGCTACGAGGTCTGCGTTCAGGTTGCGCCCACGGCCAAGAACATGGCTGACGGGAAGGCCGGCTTCACCGTCAAGGACGCGCCGGAGATGATGGTCGCGGCGACCGAGTACATGGGTCCGTACGACCAGGTCGCGCCGACCTATGAGAACCTCTCCCAGTGGATCGCCGACAACAAGTACGAAGCGGCCGGACCGATGATTGAGTGGTACCTGAGCGACCCGTCCAAGGTCAAGCCGGAGTCGCTGCAGGCCAAGATCGGCGCGGTCGTGAAGCCGGCAGCTCCGTCTGCCGACACGACCAAGAAGGCCGAGGAGCCGAAGAAGGAAGAGTCGAAGAATACCGAGCCGAAGGCCCCGACCAAGAAGTAGCTCCGAGCTTCTCGTCGTGTGATTCCTGGCCCCGCTTCTTGCGGGGTCAGATTTCCGGGACCGTTTCGGGCCGCCTGTGCCGCTTTCACCGCGGCCACGGATGGTTCGACCGGAGCCTGAGGAACGGCGGATACTCGACAAGCGGTTGCAGTCGTGTATAGTGACTTAATTCCGTAGCACAGCCAGACTATCTCAAAAGGAGAACAGATGAGGAATATCGCAAGGGCAGCCGCGGCACTGATGGTGGCGGCAGTCATCATCGGGTGCGGCGGCGGCCAGCAGCCGGCAAAGACCGAGAAGCCGGCTGAGCCGGCGTTTGTCGCACAGGCCATCAACCTCCCCGCCATGAAGGTTGCATCGATTGCCAAGATGGGGCCTTACAGCGATGCCGGCAAGGCCATCAGCGACTTGATGGCCAGCGTCCAGCAAGAGAAGCTGACGGTCAAAGGCCCGCCGTACGGTATGTATTTCGACAACCCGGCGACCGTGAAGCCGGAGAGCACCCGCTACGAAGTATGTGTTCCGGTCGACTCGGCGTCCAAGAACAGCGCCGAGAAGAAGACCGGCTTCGCCGTCAGAGACGCACCGCAGATGACGGTGGCTGTGACTGATCACATGGGTCCGTACGACCAGGTCGCGCCCACTTATGAGAAGCTCCACAAGTGGATCGCAGAGAACAAGTTCGAACCGGCCGGACCGATGATTGAGTGGTACCTGAGCGACCCGTCCAGGGTCAGCCCGGAATCACTGCAGGCCAAAATCGGGGCCGTAATCCAGCCTGTCGCTCCGCCTGATGGTGCGTTCCAGCGGGGCGAGGAGCCGAAGAGGGTAGAACCGGAGGCTCCGACCGGCAAGTAGGCTCTCGCTTCCTGTTCCGTGATTTCCGACCCCGCCTCGTGCGGGGTCGGCTTCTTTGACCTGCCGGAGAGACGGCTTGCAGTCTTGTTTGACGCCGGCCCTAGTCCCGACATTGGGACTTGATTTACGGTGGAAAGAAGAGGCCACTCT
>CAZVCQ010000126.1:0-7736 GCA_964626085.1 uncultured bacterium | reverse complement strand
AAGCTGCCGCCCGCTTTGTTGCACTTCGCGCTTGAATGCGCCGCTTCGGATTGGAAATTGGGGAAGTGTCCCGCTTTTGCCTTATCCGGAAATGGCGCACGTGAACCGGAGACCGGAAACCCGCGCCGCTGGCGCGGCCGGTCTGGAATCTGGAATGGGTTTGCTGTCTGGAATCAGCGGTCCGCTACTGCGAACTAAGAACCAAGAACTGGGAACCAGGACCTGATGACTCGCGCCGCTAGGCGCGACGGCGGGGGGGACGCCGCCCGCGCGTCGGGCCGGGAGGGGTCGCCGTGTCAGGCTACGTGCCCTTTGGCGAACGGGAAAGCCTGCGGCCGGGGCTAGACGTTCTGGGCTGAATCCGTTGACCCGTATGCCTTGCGCTGGTAGCGTTCGGCCTGCCGGGCGAGCCACTCAAAATCGTCCCAGTACTCTTTCGCGTTGCGGGCGAGTCTGTAGTCATTTACCAGTGGTAGGAGGGTTTTCCAGCAGCCACGGAGCGAAGCTCCCCAACCATCGGCGACCAAGAAGACGGGCAGTAGCCTATTCCTGCACATGATGCCGGCGCAGTCGTAGCTTGCGCACACGCGTTCAGCACTGAGTTTGTCTTGGGGAGTCCAAGACGCATAAGGTTTCTTGGCCAGATCACTCAAGACAAGGCGTCTGTCAGTGCGTTTGCCCTCGTCTTGGAGGATGTCGTAGACTGCCTTAAAGGCCACCGCGTAGGTCGACCGCCGCGTTTCGTAGGTTTGAATCCAGATTATGGTCGCGGTAATGAGTAGGACGATTGCGGATGCTATCTGGGCAATGTTGATCAAGAGCTGCAAGTGGGCACCTTTCTGCCGCGTGCTGGTCTCACGGCCTTGGGATTCCCGTCGTCATCATGCCGGACTCATCTCCAACGAGCCGAACTCTCGGGTAGCACCACGGGATTCTAGGGTCGGCTTGCGGGAAGTCAAGGCGGCGGGGCGGAGGCAGTTCACCGCCGTTCGTGCGGGGCGTCGTGGAACCTGCCAAGTTCGCGCAGGAGTATCCGCGCTGTGCCCAACCCGGTTAGCGACCAGGGTTCCCTCGGTCTCCTCCCCGGTTGTCCCTCGACGGCTTTCTGCGAAATCCCTTCGGTGCCTTTGGGAGAAGCATCTTGAATGTTTCAGGGTACCTCTTCTTCACGCGGTCCAGCCTCTTCTTGAGAGAAGCGACTAGCTCTTTGTCCCTTCGTCCGATGATCATCAGGAGCAATAGGAGTCTCGAACTGTCTTCGGGTGAGATGTCGGTGGCCTGCGGAATCGCGCTCAGAATGGACTGAATCGCGGCCTGCTGTTCATCCTGCGGGATGAAACGGTGGAAGGCCCAAAGCAGGGGTAGGGCCTGGAAGAGACTATCACGAGAGGGTTTCGACAGAAGCTCGCGCAGAATCGTCTTGCCCTGCTCGTATAGGAACCCGCTGCCCATTGCCAACTCTGAGTAGGATACCAGCATGATGTCGGCCAGAAGCTGGGGTATGCTCGCCCCGGCTCCCTTGAAGATATCACTCATGCGTTCCCGGATATCTGGCACCAAGGAAAGAGCATCGCGCAGGCCATCGGCCTTTGTCTTGGCTGGAGAGTTCCATCCGGCCTGCAGGAGTCTGGGCATGAGGTACTTGTCCAAGACTCCGGGTACGTCGCTCACCTCGTGGGTGAATATGGCCTTCAGCAAAGCGGGAGAGACTTCTCTCCTGAGGCCTGCATAGAAGAAGACCACGTCTTGCCAGAGGCTGTCGAAATAGACTCGAACGAGGAAGTCCTGTAGGTCGACGATTTCCTCGCGTTTGTCAACCACGTGATAGGCTGCGAAGTAGTCCAGAAACGACCTATGGCAGAACGCTACATTGTCCGGTCGTATGTCTATGACCCCCGCGCGCTCCAGTTCTGCTACGAAGTCCTGACGCCTGCCGCCGTCCCATCCAAAGGTCTGAGCATAAGTACTCAGGTAGGCATCGAATTCCGGGCGCGTCATCTCTAGCCGGTCCTTGCACAGGAACTCATCGTAGGCGAGTGCCGCCAAGAAGCTCCCCTTCACAACATACTCGAACAAGACGCTGATCCCCTTGTCGCGGTCGTGCCGGCCCAGCACCAGGTCTAGGAACCGCTCGTAGAGTTCAGTGATCGACGCGGGGACTTCCTTGTTCTCCTCGACTAGCTTGATCAGCAGCATCAACGACAGCGGGGCCATCGGTATCTGGCTCCTGATTCTCTCTAGGCTGTCCTTGAGGGTATCAAGGCGTGCCTTGTCGCTCACGAGTTTCTTGAAAAGCTGAAGTGCCTGTCCGTACTCTAGGGGCAGCACCTCGAACTTCTGGAATCCGGCTGGCAGGGCCCTGATCAAGTCGACTCGCCTGCTTGTTACGAGAAGACTGCAGCCCGACTCGTCAGAGATTGCACGGGCGTGCTCTAGGACTGCGGCCCTGTCAGCAGCGGGGACCTCGTCGAGAGCATCCACCAGCAGCGTCCCGACCGCGAATCTCTGCGCAACCTCAGGGTCGGTGAAAGACGCTGCGTGCAGTTCGTCTGCCGTGCCGATCGACAGGAGCATTCGTCCTTGGACTATTAAAGGGATCGCAATCTTGCCTTCGGGCGCGTTTCCCCTTGTGAGGTCCTTGTAGACTCGCCGGAGCATGTCCAAGGCCAGTTTGGCCAAAGCGGTGGACTTTCCAGCCCCAGGGTCCCCTACCAGGACGATTCTCTGGTTGTGCTGCAATACGCTGCCAAGCTCGGAGAACGGAAGCCTGCGCTCGTTCAGGAGCACTTTCAGGTTGTCGTGGTCGAGTCTTACGGGCTTGTCATGTGCGACCACGGCGGGATCCACATAGCATTCCGTTAAGGTCTTCCCAGAGCTCGCCAACCAGTGGCTGGTCTCCAATCGGTCGATGATAGACTGGATGAAATCGACTACCCTGCCCTCGAAATAGACCTGAGGATAGTACTCCGTGAAGTTCCGGGTCAGCCACTCCATGTCCCGCACAACAAGCATGCTGTCGTGGGGCAGTTCGGCCTGAAGTCGCCTCCGGGCTATGCCACTCATGGCTCCCACAAGCAGTACGTGCACCTCGTTGACCGGCAGCTGCGCGAAGCTAGTCGTCACCTCAGCCGGATTGGCGAATGCCTGCGTGACTTGGCTCTGGATCTCGGCCAGAGTCTTTACAGCACCTGAAGACATGGCCGGTTTGACTCGCTTCACTAGGTCATCCACGTCGCCAACCGTCTTCGCTCGAATATCGCCTTTCTTGACCACCACGCCAATAACGTGCGTCGATATTCGGTCCTGCTTGACCAACACCAAGTCTTTACCTCTTTCGTCGGACCCATGGGTAATCGCGACGGTGTAGTCCGGTTCCATCGCCTCAAATAGGGACTTGATGTGAACGTGTAGCTCAATCTCCGTGAAGCTGGCCAGTATGCGCGCTCTGCTGTCCAAGGTAAGCGCCTTCGCATGCCTGGTGAGTTCGTCTCTTGCGCGCCGACGCGCCGAGGGTTCCAGCTTTGGGTTCGCTTCCACTGGTGTGCTATCGCTTGACAGAGCACAGGCGTGGTCTCTCATCAGGACCTCCTATCCCGTTGACCCGTGTCTACGTATCGTAGACCTCATTGGTCACCGCACATTGTCAGTTCGGATGTCGCAACCGGCACGGTTTCTTCGCTCTCCGTCGAGGCCGTGCGGGGCTCACATTCCACTCGGACATTATGGAGAATCGGGGGACGGAGTCAAGTTGGCACTTGACAGGCGGGGCGGGGTGGTAGCACGGGCTGCGGCGCATCATCGCTGATCGGCTTCGATGATGCGAATCTCGTCTTCGGTCAGGCCGTACAATTCGTACACGAGCGCGTCGATCTTGGACTGGATTGAGGCGACTTTGCGGAGCAGGGACTTGGCTTCAGAGACGACTTCCTTTTCTTTGGCACGGTAGGTCTCAAGGTCGCGGGCGATAGGCGTTTCTTTCAGTTCAGCCCACGTCGCGCCGATGTGTTTGGCGAAGACGCCATGAAGGTACTTCGCTATTTCCTTCGGTGCGAGAATCGTGATGACCTTGCGGCCTTTGCCGGTCAGAGGCAACTGGTACAGGCGTTCTTCTTCGCCCTTGGTGAACAGGTCGTCGGCCGAGCTGACGTCGCCCACCTTGCTAAGAACGAAGTCAGGGACGTTCTCCGGCTTGGCTGTAATCTTCTGGTGATTCCTGACCTTGCGTAGGTCGCGGTCCGCCAGCGCCAGCGTGACAGCCTCAACATCGGGCTCTGTCAGTTCTTCGGGAGAAGATAGCCGCGTCAGCCTTGTGGCGAAGAACCGGTCCAGCTTGGCAAGCGCTTGCTTCGCCGCAATCATCTCGTCCACCAGTCCCACCAGTCTGTTGTGCTTGGCGACCTCGGGCTTGCTGTTGAAGTCGATGAGGTGGATGCTGATGCTCTCGACTGGCGTGGAGAAGAGTTCGGTGGCGCTGCCCTTGGTCTTTCCTTTGTTGCGTAGCCAGAAGCTCATCAGTCTCGAATTGAGTATGCCAGCAAGGTACTTCAGTGAGTGCTTGTCCATCTGGTCGCTTGGCTTGATGAAGTACATGTCGGTAGAACCGTAGAAGCTGCCGCGATGGAAGGCGAATGCCGCATCGTCAGCACGATAGCTACAAACGACTTTGTCGCCTTCGAATAGCTCCGGGTTACGGGAGCGGTGAAGCTCGAACCACTTGTAGTCCTCACCGTAGTCTGCAAGCCTTGCTTCCAGCAAGGGCCGGAACTTCTCAAGGTGTTGCTTAACCCCGGGGTACAACTCGATGTCTGTGTCGGGCGTCATGTAAACCAAGCTGTCGGCAGGCTCCTTCGAAGTCACGTAGGCATCTATGTCCGAGTTCTTAAAATAGGGTTTAATGAGATCTCGGTCGCCTTTCGCGAAGCCAGCCGACTCGGCCTCGTCCGCGGTCAGCACGAAGACGCCGTCGCCAACCTTGATGTTGTACCTACGAACCGAGTCGGACGGCAGCTTCTCGATGTTCCCGCGCGTTATCCGCAAAGGGCTTGGCACGACGCCTTGGTCAACGGTCCAGTGGTCCTTGAGCGACGTGCCCGCCGCTTCAATCTTGTTGAGCATCGCAGCCGACTTCCTGCTGGCGAAAAGTTGCCACGGCCCTTCGTCGAGCTCACCCTGCTTTGCTGAACTCAAGAGAACATCCGTGTAGTCGTCAGAGTGGTGGTCTTTGTCGATGACCTTGGACAGGTGCTCTATGACGCGGGCGATTGCGGACGGAGGCTTGGCCTTGCCCGGCTGCATCTTGGCTGGTGGCACGGCCTTGACCTTCACGACCTTGATGCGCTGGTTCTGTTTGCGCTCCTGGTTCTCCTTGAGCGGCATGAGGGTCCTTGAGCTGTTCTCGGTCGTGTAGCTCGGGCATTTCTCCAGTACGAAGACCATGTTGTGCTGGCCGGGCGCGCCCTCGAAGATGCGCGTCTCACCGAAGTCTATGATCTCCCGTATCAGGGAGTTTTCAAGGATGTACTCGCGCAGCTTGGACGCACCGTCTGCGGTCGGCCAGTAGGAGGTCGTGATGAAACCTAGCTTGCCGCCGGGGCGGAGCTTGGCCAGCCCGAGCATGATGAACCAATAGAGGTAGTCCATCTTGCCCTGGTAGTACTTGTCCCAGTAGGGGATGTTCTGGCGCGTGGCACGGAAGAGTTCCTTGTGGCCTTTCTCGCCGACGTACGGCGGATTGGAGCAGACGTAGTCGAACTCGAAGCTGTTGGTGAGCTCGGCGCGAGTTGGGCCTTTGGCGTCGTGCTCGATTGTCTCGCTCGGCCGGTCGTGGACTGCGATGTTGTTGGTGAACAAGGCGCGCGAGCCGATGAGCGCAAGCGAATCGCCCGGGACGGTGCGAAGAGTGACCATGCGCGTGTTATCGGCCAAGTGCTTGCAGGCTTTGACGATGTCGCGGATTATCGGCGTCAACTGGATAAGCAGGTTGACCTCGGTGATGTAGTGTGCGAACAGGCTGATCTCGCAACCACACATACCGCCGGTGATGCTGTGGAGGATTCCCAGCAGGTCGTCCGGGTCCTCGCGGCTGTACTTCGTGCGCGTTCGCAGCCGGTACGCGGCCTCTACCAGGAATCCGCCCGAGCCAGTGGCCACGTCCAATATCTGAACTGGTTGCCGCTCTCCGCCCTCGTGGCGAAAGAAGGCGTCGCTGTCGGTGAAGCCCACGCGGTCCCAGATGAACCGGATGACATCGCGCGGCGTGTAGTATTGGCCCTTGTTCTTGCGGTCAATCCTGTCCACGAATTGCTCATACACCGTGCCCAGCACGTCGGTATCGAGTCGGCCGAGGTCGTAGTGCGCGAATTCGTACAGCACGTCGATGATGGCTTCCTCTGAAGGCGGGTCGTACCAGAAGTAGTTGTGTGACTCATTGAATAGCCAACTGTAGTTGCGCCCGGCCATGGCGAAGGCGTCGGTGAGAACGCGGCGGATTTCGTGCTGCTGAATCTCGTACCACTTCGCGAAGCCGGCGTTGTACAGCTTCTGTTCAAGGAAACCGATGTCCTCCCACATGCGGGCGATGAGAAACCGGGTCATGGTGAAGTAGGCGACCCGCGTGAGAAAGACGTCGAACGCCCGCCGTTCCAGCGAACCCTCGCGCGCATTGGCGTAACGTCCGACGTTGTCGTCCACCAGCGATATGTGGCGGTGGTCGAGCTCGCTCGCTATCTCCACGAGTTCAGAAACCAGCTTGCGCCGGACATTGTCGTACGCGCGGTGCTTCAACTGGTGCTCAAGGTCTCGGGCGAACCTGCGTGCGTCCTCGGACAGGATGCGCACCACTTCGTGGATAGTGGCCACCAGCTCATCGGGGTCTATCGCCGGCAGGGTGTCGGGCGGCGGCGCGTTCTTGATGAGATCGACCTTTGCCAGCCTGTCCAGTTTCTGGTACCTGAACTGGGCCACGAAGTCGAGGAAGCTCTTTGCCTCGGGGCGGTCGAGCAGGTCGCGGGGACGATCCTTGGCCACTCGATAGAGCTGGAGCAGGCTGATTCTACGCGTCACGAGGCCGGTCTTGTCATACACCAGTGCGTCGCGCATGTTGGTCAGTGCCCCGAAGGAGAACGGTCCATTGAGATACTGGCACATTTGTGATTCGTGGCTCGTCAGGTCGTGCGAGTCCGAACCCTTGATCTCAAAGAAGAATCTGTGCCGCAGGGTGTCGGTCGGCTGGAAGTCGGCGATGCCGCTTGGGCGCGCGTGTTCGGGCACGAATGCATCGGACGGGAACCCAAGGACCTCCTTGAGAAAATCGGTGAAGAGCTTGGGCTTCACGAACTCGTCCTCGTCCGCAAACCCGTCCGAAGCCATATAGGAGGCGTAGTCAGTGAACCTGCCGTGGGAAAGCTGAGAGTAGAGTTTGGAGTAGCGGTCGAGGACGGCGACCGTCTTGGCGATGATACGTTCCGCTTCGTCCTTGGGGAAGGGGTTCAGTCGTTCCAAGCTGGGTTAGATTACATCGGGCACCATCACAGTCAAGCCGGCACATCGTGCGGGCCGTTGCGCCGAGAGTCGGTCTTTCGGCCAGGTCGGTGCCGATGGCCGCATCGCAGTCGTTGTCTGGTTTGGCGAGGGGGTCGGGGGAAGAGCTGACCCAAGAGCTGGGGGAAGAGTCGGCCCAAGAGTCGGGGGAAGAGCTGACCCAAGAGCTGGGGGAAGAGCTGACCCAAGAGCTGGGG
>CAZVCQ010000125.1:0-7755 GCA_964626085.1 uncultured bacterium | reverse complement strand
GACAAACCGACGCTTCCCCTCAAGCCATTCGCGTGGCGTGGCATAGGCTTCGGGCGTGGTTTCTGCTGTACTTCTCATTGCTGCTCCTTACCGGCAATATACAATCTCAGACAGCACTTTTGAAGTCCTATCTGCTCGCAAGCCGGCCTGCCTGCGCCAAGCGGAGCGCGGCAGGCAGGCCCAACCGGCCCGGCTCAACGGACAGTCCCGTCGCCTACGCCCGTCACGACAGGAACACGCAATTCATCAAGTGGAATCCATCGGACCTCGCCCTCACACTATGTTCTGTTCTGGCAGTTACTTACTGATGAGCCCGCATGCGCGACTATGCTTCAACCGCTTTAATAGGCCTACGGAACGACCGAATCGGTCTCAGCCGGTCAGTATCGCTGACGTGACGTCCGAACTCGCGGCGCGCGTCCGCGAGTTGGCTGGTCAGGAACCCAAGCCTAGCCTACGCCGAATCGAACAGCGGCACGGCAGGAAGGCTTCGATACCAGCTATGCGACGGTGCGACGGTACGACGGGTCCGCTGGCATTGACCGGGCAACTGCAACGCCGGGCCGTGCTGTGTCCGTCCGGGCTGACCGTCTGCGCGCGACACTGACTTCTTCCTCCCGCGAGCGTGCCTCGCCGCACATGGTGACCGAATTCACATACGGCCCAATCACTCCTCTTTCATGAAGTAGCGCCTAGCTTTCCCCCTAAGGTCCGGAAGGCATTGTCCTTCAGCATCCCTCAGATCATCGCCGTAGGCTTTGATGACATTGGCCATCTTATCAGGGTCTGGATCCCCTCGCAACGCGTTCTGAATCATGACGCACTGATAGTTCCGGTTCTGTGCGTCCAGCCTGTGGCAAGTCACCCAAAAAACGCCGATGCCGTACTTCTGTAGCAGCATCATCCGGTCGTACTCATCATCGTCGGCTGGGTGAAAGATCGTCAGCCAGGGCTTGTAGTATGCCGCGAACACATAGTGCGCGAAACTCTGGTATGTGGTGACCTCGGCGAGTAGTTTGTCGCCGAGGAATTCGGATTTGCTCTTCTTGACCTCCACGGCGAGCAGTTCCACGTCGAAGAATGATAGGTTGTCGTACTTCGGAACCGCGACGCCAAGGATGTCGGGGTTGTAGTTCGCACTCAGTTTGCTGGTCGCTGCGTCCGAGTACAGGTGAGTAAACCAGTCCTGCTCCCTCAACCAACGCGTTATGTGCGGGTTGAGGTCATCTTCCTCTGAGACCTCGGGTCGGGATAGAGCGATTGAGACCTCGGGCAGGGATACAGCGTTCTCCGGCTGAACCTCCAGAGCTCCCACTTCCTCGTCGGTCTTCAACCTTATCGTGCCCGTCCTCCGACCCAAGGTTATCAAGCCTGCATCGTAGAGCACGGACTTAAGGTCGGCGAACCTCCTCCAGTTCTCGGGCGACGGCGACACCACACCCCAGATGCGCTCCATGATATCCTGCGGTGTCAGCGGTTGGTCTTTTCGCAAGGCTTCGACGAAAGCCAGCAGGTCTTTCTTGTCAGCCTCGTCTTCAGTCGATTCGATGAGTTTTGTCACTGCCTCAGTCGACGTCACTATGGCCTCCTTGCAGTTGCGGTCCTGTCAGTGATGATGCTCAACCGGCATCGTTAGCGGCAGTCTGGTTCGCAGATGACGCTGACCTGTTTGCATGCTCTGTCAAAGCACACCTCTTGACTGGGGTCGGATGCTCTTTCCACTGCCTCTTCGCTTCGGCAAAGCTCTTCATCCCGCGGTGGAACCGATACTTGCCGCCAGCAACGCGCGCCCCGTAGTACCACATGCCCATGTTCACCAGTCCGCCGTCAACGTCGGCGGCGGTCGCTTGTTTGACAATCCAAGACTGCCGGTCACCGGCACTCTCCCGCCAACCTAGGTAGTCCAACACCCTCTTGACCCAAAGGTCGAGCGGCTGAAGCCGCTTCTGCGCCTCAGGCCTATCGAGCTTCTTTTGGTGGAAACCGGCGACATCGCGAAGGAAGTAACACGCTACCTTGTCACTGACGCCCCAAACTCTCATGAGCTGTGCGTAGCTCTTCTCTAACGTGGTGTCAATGGACTTCATGTCCGGTAGCACGACTTCCGTTATGATGTTGCTCAACCCACCCGATGGACTCCCTACAAGACATAGCAGGCAACATCCCATTGGGTCGGGCGCACACCGCTTGCCATCATGAAACAGAGGATGGTAGGACTCAATATGACCCTCTAGCTTTCGGCCCTTGGAGGCGTGCTTCTCCTTCTCCGGGTCCTCCTCGGCTTTGGGGTACAGACCACACGTCCGTGCTTCGTCCCAGTAGCGGCACCATTCTTCCTGACATCTGTTCCAGACTTCCGTGGGCGTTGGCTTCCGGTCTTCCTCACGGAACAACCTCAGTACTTCGGACGCCTGACGGTAGTGGTTCGTGTTCGCGTAACCACGTTCCGCAGCGTAGCCGATGAACAGGCGCAACGAATCTACAGGGTCGGCAGTGTTGAACTGCAACCACACCGGCTTCATGAGCTCCTCGCGGAACGTCTCGCCGAGTTCCTCGAAGAACTGGAACCAGTCGCGTTGTGTTGCCATCGGTGACGCCGACCTATTTCCTGACTCTGTCAATGCTGCCCCTTCGATTCTCGGAGTCCTCCGCAGTCGGCACGGGATACAGGGAGGCATAGACAGCCGCCGTCTTCCTGCCGGGCCGTTCTTATTCACCACTCACAACTTCTACTCCGATTCGCCCGCGTGTCGGGCTCGGTTGGACGCTGCATAGCTGGATTCTACCCCAGCACATCCGGCTGTCAAACGCAGTGCCCCGCGACCCGCTGGCTCGATTGACAGAGGGGCACGGGGGGCTAGAATCGGGTCGTGAGTACGGTCGGCATCGTGCGTGCATACATTGACATCGAAACGACGGCGCTGGACCCGGCTGAGGGCGAGTTGACGGTGGTGGGAATCCACCTTGAGCAGGACGGGCAGCAGAAGGTCAAGGCTGAGGCTAAGGTCAAGGTAGAGGCGAGGGAATCCGGTTCCCCGCCTTTCTCGACCTTAACCTCGACCTCAACCTCTCCCTTGGCCGCCGCGCTCTGGAACGACTACCGGCTGAACGGCAACTCAGAAGCCATCCGGACGCTCCTTCTCTACAACTCCGAGGACGTCAGGAACCTCGCGCACATCCGCCGCAAACTCGGCGTCAGCTAGCGCCTCGCGACGTTCCCGTCGGTTCTCCTCCTCGTCCGTATCTGCCCGAAGACCCGGCGCTGGTTCCCGGCCCGGACCTGAGTCGCGACGCCTGTTCCCACAACACGCGCGCTTGACGGTTGACCGCCTGTTGGTAGTCTATTGTCCGTCGCCGCGACCGCCAATGAATAAGATACTGCTCAGCCTCAGTCTTCAGGAGAGACAGAATAGATGGCAGAAATGCAGGTCGTCTGGACTCCGTACATGGAGTACCGCTGCGGTCTGCGCGGCTTCGACCGCGCGATAGTCGAGCGTATCGTGCGCAATCCGACGGAACGCTACGTGGACGCGACGACGGGTCGCCTGGTGGCCGTCGGCCGACATGGTCGCGTTCTGGTCATGATTCCCTACGAGCAGAGAGATGACAAACTGACACCCGTGACGGTTCACGCCACGAGTCGGCAGCAGGTTAACGCCCGATTGAGGTCGGGAAGGTTCAGAAATGAATAAGGCACATCTGACATACTTCGAGAAGGACGACGTTCTTCATCTCGCCACTTCGGACGAACCCGAGGCGGGCAGCATCGAGATCAGCCCGAATGTCACTGCCGAACTCAACGCCCGGGGCGAGCTGATCGGCATTGAGATTCTGAGCGCGAGCACATTCGTGCGCGACTCCGTACTGGAGTCGGTCCAAGGCAGAATGGCGAAACTCGCCGAAGCCGGAACTGCCTCACCTTAGACGGTTGCCGAGAATGGCTCGCCCGCGAACGGGCTGAGGCAACCTAAGTCGAGCGGGGCGTGGACGGCTTGCTTCTTGGGCGAACTCAGTCTGGAATTGCAGGGCATGAGAATACATGCTGCCGGCCAGGACGACCAGACGCAAGAGGCAGCAGTATGAGGAGTAGCATGATGAAGAGAGAATACGATTTCTCGAAGGGCGTGCTCGGCAAGTTCTTCCGGCACCGAGTGAAACTGAATCTCCCGGTCTACCTGGATGAGGAAGTGTTCCTGTTCGTGCAGGACATTGCCAGCAAGCGGAAGGCCGATGCCTCGACGGTAGTGAACCAGTTGCTTCGCAGCAACATGGAACTCGCCAGAACCATCAAGTGGAAGCCGGGTCCCGCATCGTCATCATCCCGCGCGACGGCGTCCGTATGAGACCGGCGACCCGCGCAACCTGACCTCCTTCCCATGATCGCAAAGGCCACGTTCCTCAATGCCTGCGTCTGTCAGAAGCTAGGCTGGCTCCAACACCGGAAGCAAGTTGAGGCCGTGCCCTCGCTTGCTGAGAAGCTACGAATGACTGAGGGCCGAGAGGTCCACGACAAAGCCAGGTCCCTCCGTCCAGACGGACTGACTCCGAGCAGCAGTGAAGGGGCTGCGGCAGCCGAAGCTACCGCCGGCCTCATTGGTAGAAGTTCGACCAAGTCGGTCTACGAAGCGACTTTCGTGAGTGACCCATTCGTGGCTCGGGCTGACATGCTTGTCCGCGCCCAAGGGGCTTGGAATGTGCTGGAGGTGAAGTCCAGCACCAACGAGAAACCGGAGATCACTGATGACTTGGCCTACACCGTGATGGTCTGTGAGAAAGCCGGACTCCCGGTGAATAGGGCAACACTATTACTGGTGTCTAAGGACTATCGCCTCGGCATGCCGGACGAGAAGCTCTTCACCGAGGTCGATGCGACGACCGCAGTCCACTCGAGGGTTGCCGAATTCGGTGCGGTCGCTGAAGGCGTGGCAGAGTCTGTCCTCGGAGACCGGATCCCTGAGGCCCGGCCCAGCTACGAATGCAGGGACTGCCCGCTGATTGAGGAGTGTGTTACCAAAGGAATTCCTGACCCGATATTCAATGTCCCGCGACTTGGCGCGCCCAAGTGCAAGGAACTCATCTCGCGTGGCATCCTGAAGACTGCAGACATCCCGAGCGGTTTCCCGCTTTCGGATAGCCAAAGGCGGGTCGTCGATTGCATCCGCTCCGGCCGCAGATACGTCGGCACAGGGTTGGCAGCGAGGCTCGCAGCCATTAGGTGGCCCGCGTATTACCTGGACTTCGAGACCATGAAACCGGTCATACCGCTGTACCCGGACACTGCGCCACACACGCAGGTGCCGACGCAGTACTCAATACACAAGTGCGACGAGCCGGGGAACGTCGTGCAGCATCTAGACTATCTGGCTGACCCACGCCGAGACTGCCGACGTGAACTCGCGGAACGGCTGCTGGACGACCTCGCTGAGCGCGGCAGCATTGTGGCGTACTCGACGTTTGAGAAGACGACCATCGACGGACTCGCAAAGCTCGATTCGTGCAAGGACCTTGCCGCTCGATTGGAGAACTTGAAGGCCCGCATCTTCGACCTCCACGACGTAATCCGCCTTGAGCTATGCGACCCTCTCTTTCACGGCCGCACGTCGATAAAAGTCGTTCTCCCAGCCTTGGTCCCAGAGATGTCCTACGATGGCCTTGCCATCGCCGACGGCGGTACTGCGCTCGCGACGTTCACGCTCATGGTCCGCGGCGACCTGACCGGTAAGCCGGCAGAGGAGGCGAAAGCGAACCTGCGGGAATACTGCAAACGCGACACCTTGGCCATGGTCAAGCTGCACCAGCACCTCGCCCAGTGCATTTGACAACGGCCGCAGGCCCAAGAACCTGAACTCGTGCTCTGCGGGGAGTATCGGGGACGCTTAACCGGACTCCGACATGTCTCAATGGTGATTGTCCCGCGACCGTGCCAGCGGGCACGGAGTTTCCAGTGACACCATTCGAGATTGTAGATTAGCTGCCTCAGGCCATTCTGGTTTCCTCGTTCATCGTTCTGCATCTTCGCCATTTCCACTTTCCCCTTCGCATCTTGGCGTTCTTGGCGGTTCAATCCGTTCCCGATTTCCCGACCGCCTGTAGCTTAAGGCTTGGGGTCTGTGTCCCGCGGCAGGGCCGCGGGCTACTCCGGCAGGTTGAGTTCGGCTTCGGTCTGGTGAACGCGGATGCGGCCAGGTTCGACCATCCAGAGGCGTCCGGTCAGCGGTCTGTCACCGATTGCCCGCAGGAAGGTATCAACCAGCGATTCCAGAATCGCAAGCGTCGGGTTTCTCGGCAGGCGCAGAACGACAATGCCGGCACTGCGAGCCGGAGGGAACCGTGTTACGTCGCCGAAGTCGATGTCCAAAGTGACAAGACAGCGGCTCTCCTGACCACAGACTTCGAACAACCTATGGTCAGGACTGCCGCAGAGCCCCTGGCTGCCGACCGTGGATACGTCGTGCCCCGCGGCGAGGAAGAGCTGTTGTGTACGAGTTCCGAAGTTCTCGTCGAGCTTGAACTTCACAGGCCGGAGGCAGCCCCGATGGGCACGTACCGGTCCCTCGACATCTCCGCGCCGTAGGCGATGGCGGCGCGGACGTCAAGTTCCTCCAAGCCGGGGTACTCCTTGAGGAGGTCGGCGATGTTCATCCCGTCGGCGAGCATGTCCAGAATCAGAGATACCCAGATGCGGTGGCCCCGGATACAGGGCTTGCCGAAACAGACTTCGGGATCAACGGAGATGCGCTCAAGCAGTGGGTTCATTCACGATTCCTCTGCATCACTGTAGCCAGCCGCGCCGATGAAGTCAAGCCGGGATGGAACGGGGCTACGCCGCGAGTCGTTGGTATCGAAGCTGGCAGTGGCAGAGAGATTTCTCGACTCCGCTCGAAATGACATCGTCTTCGTGCCTGCATGGCTGACGCTCCTGGATATCTGCGTCATCTGCATAGTCTGACGCTAGTCCTGTCCGGACTTGGCATCCTTGGCGGTTCATCGTCAGTTCGGGCTTGTGGCTTGGGGCTTGCGGCTTGAGGCTTCCCAAGATGGTTTGACACTATAACGTCATGACGTTATACTGAAGGCATGAAGACCACTCTGCGAAGGGCAACTGTCTACTTCAATCCCAGGGTGCACCGCGCACTGCGCCTGAAGGCCGCCGAGACGGACCAATCCGTCTCCGATATCGTCAATCAAGCAGTCACCCTGAGTCTGCAGGAGGGCGCTGAGGACCTCGCCGCATTCGATGAGCGCGCTCACGAACCGAATGTGCGGTTCATCGACGCCGTGAAGGACATGAGGCGCTGTGGCAAGATATGAAGTCTTCATCAAGCCCTCTGCGCTGAAGGAACTGGAGTCCGTCGGCACTCGGAAGCTCCGCCGAAATCTGGTTGAGCGCATCGAAGCTCTGGCTGACAATCCCCGACCGCATGGGTGCACGAAGCTGGCAGGAGGCGACCGGTATCGGGTCCGACATGGAGCTTACCGCGTCGTCTACTCGGTCGACGACGAGCGTCGGATTGTGCTCGCGGTGAAGATCGGTCATCGGAAGGACGTCTACCGCTAGTCCGCCCCACGGTCGTCCCTGGTTCAACGTTCTTCGTTCATCGTCTTGCCTCTTCGCCGTTTCTCGCTCCCGTCCGCGTCTTGGCAGTCCTGGCGGCTACTCCATTTCCGATTGACGATTGGCGAGTGTCAATTGTCCGACGGCCTGCGGCTTGAGGCTTCTTACTCGGGGTGATGGCTCCGGTCATCTGCGTAATC
>CAZVCQ010000124.1:0-7756 GCA_964626085.1 uncultured bacterium | reverse complement strand
CTGCGGACTGCTTGCGGCCGAAGGTCCAGAAGAGGCATGGTTACGACTCCTTGGGAAGCATTGTATCAAGCCTCATTCTAGTCCGCCCGCTATCGCTGGCAAGCACTACTCCTCGCCGGCGTCCTGACACTCGGACTCGACGCCCGGCTCCATGACACGAATCCGACGGCACATTTGAGGCGGGTCGCACGTGCCCAGTTTCTTATATGTCCTCCTGAAATCGAGCCTCCGAATGTCCTAACTTCTTCATTAGTAATTAGTTATTAGGCATTGATGAATCTCCCCTACCCCGCTCCCCCAGCTATTCGGTGAGGAGTTGGGTGAATCATCGGGCAAGCTGCCGGGCAGGCTATTCTCCGAGCAATCCGGTGAGGAATCCGGAGAGCTGATTGGACGGCTATCCGGCAAGCTACGGGGCGGGCTATCCGCCCGAGAATCCGGCGGGCAGCGGGGAAGATTGCCTGGACAGCAACTCGGCGAGCCATTCAGCAGATTGCCCGGACAATCGCCCGGGGAGGAATCCGGAGAGCAATCGGGAAAGCAACGGGGCAGACTGCTCGGATAGCTACTCGGTAGATTCCCCACCTGATTATTCGAGGAGCTATCCGGAGAGCTTCGACCCCGGGCCCGTGAATGAACCTACTCAAGTCCAGGGGCCTAACCGAAAACCAGACTGGCAACTACCGAGGACTCATCACCGCGTTCACGAACGTCGCGGAGACAACGGAACCGGACTCAGCGCTCAGGGCTCAACGTGTCGAAGAAATCGCGCTTCGCCACGAGCAGCCGAACATCGACCAAGCCCTCCTCCTCCGCCCCGCCGACATGGTCTTCACTCTCCACGCCCAAAGGAACTGATACCCCCCTCCAGGCGAGAGCCTTCCTTGGCTATTCTATCCAGTCGACGTCGGTGAGGCCTAGATCGTCCTTTGTCACGGGACCAATGACGACCATCCAGTAGTGGCCCGGACTGAGGTGGTCCCTAGCAGCCTTGTTGACTTCGCGTAGCGTGACTGCGCGGACCTTGTCCGGAAACTTCCCCAGCCAATCCATGCCGTATCCGTATAGCTCTATCGTCCGAACGTGGCTGAGCTTGCCATCCATCGAGGCATAGCCCAGCGGGAAGGAGCCGGTGTAGTAGTTCTGCGCTTCTTCAAGCTCGCGCACCGTGGCGCCCGAGTCGTGCATCGCCTCGATGTCACGGAGCATGAGCGCAATTGCTTCTTTGGGTTTCGCAGTCTGGACCGTGGCCTGGAACATGCCTTGGAACCGCTCACGATCGAACGAACAACGCACGTCGTAGGCCAGTCCGCTCCTTACTCGTACGTCAAGTCCAAGTCGCGACGACATCGCCGGTCCACCGAGGACGTAGCTCATCAGGCGTACGGGCAGCATGTCGCTGTCGGTAGCGGAGATGCCGGGATGGCCGAATTCGACGTAGGTCTGGTTCATGTCCGACTTGGTTATCACCTTGACGTGGATACGGTCGGGCATAGTCAACGGCGTCACCGTGAACGCCGGCACGGGAGCCTGGGTCCAAGCGCTGAGTCGTTTCTCGATGGCCGATGCAAAGTCTTTGTGATTGACGTCGCCGGCTGCAACGAGGAAACAGTTGTTCGGGCGGAAGTAGGTGTCATGGAAGGCAATCAAGTCCTCACGCTTGATGAGCGGCAGTGACGCTGTGTCGCCTCCGGTCATATGGCCGTACGGATAGTCGCCGTATGAGAGTTTCATGAACTCGACTTGCACGTCGACGAAGGGCATGTCGGAGAGTCTCCGGACTCTGGCCAGCATCCGGCCGCGCACAAGCTCGACTTGCTGACTGTCAAAGGCCGGATGGAGCACCGCGTCGGCCAACAAGTCGAGCGCCGTCCCCAGGTCCTTTGACAGTACCTTGAAGTCAACCCCGCAGTAGTCATCGTCGACACTTCCCCCGAACCGGGCGCCAAGGAACTCGACGATCGACTTGACCGAATCACCGGACAACGAAGAAGTGCCTCTCGTGAGCAGGTCGGTCATCATCGACGCGGTCCCGCCGCGGCCTTTGGGGTCGCAGGCCCCGCCCGAACGGCAGACGAGCGTCAGAGTGACAGCCGGCAAGTGATGGTCTTCATAGGTGAGAACGACGAGACCATTCGATAGCGAATCCCGGAAGAGGGGGAGACCGAATGACGCAGGCAAGGCGCAGAACACGGAAACCAGAATGCAGAGCCGTACTCGCCATGCACGGTGGCCGCCACGAATAGCGTGTATCATCCACGCGGCTCTCATTGTTCCTCCTTCGCGGAGACAAGTATACCGGTCGTCCGGTTGTCGGGCTTCAGGTATGCGGCACAATAGTCACGCACCTGCTCAGCAGTAACGCGGTTGATGTGCCCCTCATATTCAATTACCTGGCGCCAACTGCCGAACAGGATATGGCTCTTGGCGAGCCAATAGGCCATGCCGAACGTGTAATCGCGGCCGAAGGTCACGTCGGCAAGGACCTGGTTGCGCACCCTCTCTAGCTCGCGTTCCGACGCGAGTTCCTTGCTGGCGCGGTTGAGCTCGGCCTGGACGACCTGCTCGATGCGGGGAATCAGGCTCTCGGCCTTGGGCGTGATGCTGACTTGAAACAGACTCGGGTCGCGCTCCACTGAGCCGCTGACCGAAACACCGGTAGCTAACCCCAGCTCGATGACCAGCTTCTTCCACAGTCTTGAAGTCTCCCCGCCGCCGAGTATGGACCCGGCAACTACTCCCGCGTACCAGGCCGAGTCCCGAATCCCTGGTACGTGAAAACCAATGGCCAAGTTTGGCACGCTCGCGCGCCCACGTACAGTGAGGCGACGCTCGCCATTCTGTTCTGGCTCGGAGTTGTAGAAATCCCTGCGTTGCACAGTCTCGCCCCGGAGCTTCCCAAAGTACTTCTCAGCTTTCGCCTTCACATCGTCGGGCCTGACATCCCCCGCGACAGCGAGCACGGCGTTCGCCGGGCCGTAGCGCTCCGCGTACCAGTTCCTCACTGCTTGGACCGTGAAGTTGGCAACGTCATCTGACCAACCAATGGTTGGGTTACGTTCGGGGTTAGTCAGCAGCGCGGTCGCCTCGAACTGCTCTTGGAACTGCGTCGACGGGTAGTTGTCGTGGATTCGCCTTTCCTCAGACACTACACCGTGCTCGCTCTCGAACTCCGAGTCGGGGAACACGCACTCGCCCATACGCGATGCCTCTAACTTCAGGGCCAGTTCGTAACGGTCGCTTGAGAAATCCTCGTAGTACCCCGTGTAGTACTTTGTCGTGAAGCCGTTCATTCTGCCGCCTGCCGAATTGACGAGGCGCTGGAAGTCGCCCGGCTTGTAGATATCGGCGTGCTTGTAGGTCATGTGTTCGAGCATGTGGGACAGCCCCGTGCTGCCAAGGGGCTCGTCGTAGGAGCCCACTTTGTACCACACGCTCGTCGTCACGACCGGTGCCGACGAATCGACGAATACGATTATGTGAAGCCCGTTCTTAAGATCGTACTCGTGGACCCGCGACTCGATGTCGGACGAGGGCGCCGCGACGGTCGCTGCCAGACACGTTAGGAGCGCCGTCAAGAATACTGAGAGCTTTGTTGCATCTGCCTTTAGCTTCATGTATTGCCTCCGCTACTTCACAGTTCTCGCGAACACCGTCGTAGCTTATGCGGGCCGTGCCGAATGTCAAGGACCTGCCCTTGTGTGAAGTGTCTGTCCCGCAGCGGTTTGGCTCAGGCGCGCGGGCATCTGGAATCACAACAACCATGCACCGCGAGCGGAAGCGTGGCGTGATTGTGGTCGGGGCCGGGCATGCCGGCTGCGAGGCGGGCTGGCTAGTCGCCCAAGGCGGGGCCGATCTCGGACATGAACCTCGCCCAAACATCCGGCAGATGCGAGGCCAGAGCCTGAAGAGGTTCCTCGGTTACCATGAACCCATAGCCATGGACGAAGAAGTGACGGAAGCCCAGATACTCTTTGAGCTCTTGAGCCATCTCGGACGAGACGACCTTCTCGGCGACGCAGCGTTTGAGCAACTCCTGATGCCACGCGCCGGACTTGGGTATGTCGATTGAGCGGCCTGCGAGTATTTGTTTCAGGATGTTCTCTATCCCGTTGTAGGCGCTGCTGACGAAGCTCGCCGCAGCCGTCAGCTCGACTACCGTCCGGTCGGTGCGCGCCATCGCCCGGTCGAGGTTGGCCAGCGCAAGCTCAACGTTCTCCTCTTCGGCTAGTATGCGTTCACGAAGTTGAGACATAGAGTACGACACCGTCGCGTTCAATCAGTTCAGTGAACCGGGAACGGTACGCAAGGTCAATAATGTCTATGGGTTTGGACAGGCGCATCATCAACTCACCATAGAACCGAAAGAAGAGTCGCGGCTCGATTCCGCTAACCCCCAAGTCGATGTCGTTCGGTTCGCGATCTTCGGCGAGTGAAGAGCCAAACAGCACAACCTTGGCTGCCCCATACTCGCGTGCGACCTCGGCTATCGTGTCGCGGTCCTTCGTGGCTATCATGAATTCGCTCCGGAGATGATACTCTGTGATGCGGTCAAGTCAAAGCAGAGGCTGGAGCCACGTGTGCTCTTGCCCCTTGCGCGTCGTGGCTTGGGTCGTCTTTCGATGTCGTTTGACTCGGGCTTGTGGACCCCTGGAATCTGCGAGCCAATGAAGTGCAGGCAGATGTATGACGTAATCGTGGTCGGGGCCGGGCATGCCGGCTGCGCGGCGGGCTGGCTGCGGTGCGGATGGCCTGCTCCGGTGTCGGCAAGAGTACGTCGGAGGCGGGGCCTGGGGAGCTAGAGCGCTGATTTCGGCTCGGGCCCGCTGAGCAGCTTCTCGGTCAGTGCAATGAACTCGCGGGCACGGCCGATGTGCTTCAGTGCTTCCTGCTCGGAACGCGGCGATAGCGCATCGTAGTCCCCGAGCAGTCGGCTGTCCTGAGCCTGAATAAGGTAACGGTGGTATTCGGGTGGCACTCGGCCCGACTTCGCGAAGTGCTTGCCGAACGCCGACAAGACGGCGGCGTGGCTGGCGAACGTTAGTCCTTCCGCGTCCAGCAGGACTTCAGCGCAGTAGAACATCGCGTAGTATGCTCGCGACACCGCTATGTCATACAGGAACTCGCGGGCCAAAATCTCGGCCCCGCGCAGACTATCTTTGGCCTTGGCCAGAAGCGCAGATTGCCGTTCAGTCAAACGCTCACACCTTCGGCGCGGACGTTCTTGAGAAGAGCGCCGGCCTCCCTTTCATACCGCGTTTGCGAGACGTAGACGGTGGATATTGTCACGTCGTGGTCAAGCGACACCGCTGCGGTCACCCGTCCGCCGCGCTCTATTTCCTCAAACGGGCTGACTTCTCCACTGAGCACGACCATCACGTCTATGTCCGAATCCGGCCCCGCGTCGCCGCGCGCCTGCGAGCCAAAGAGGACAAGCCTCACCAAACGCTCGCCGTAGAGCTCCCCGAGCTTCGTTTGGAGGTCGCCAAGCACGCTTCTGACCTTGGGCGTCATCTCGCAGTCAATGTAACCTGTGGGCAGACAAAGTCAACAACAGACAGACCAAGGATGCAGTGACGCATGGGTTGACGCCTGCGGTTTGTTGTTGTGGCAACCATGGTGCGATGGCTTTGACTCGGATACCTAGATCCTTGGAGCCAACATGGCCATGGAGCGAGCGTGGCGTATAACTCAGTCGTGGTCGATGCCGGGCATGCCGGCTGCGAGGCGGCGCTGGCCGCGCCTTTGAGCGACAGGGAAGCGGGGCCTTGCGGCCCCGCTCTTCCCAGAAGGAGGCGTTGGGTCTAGTTGAGTGTCCGCTGGCGGCGGAAGTCAAGCCGCGGGACGTCACCGTTGTCGGTCTCCGAGTTCGAGCCAGGAAACAGGTCGAGGTGGACTACCGCTTTTCTGAACACGAGCGCCGAGCCGGAGGCGTTCGCTGCTGACAGACGCTGCAGCTTGCCGGCCCCGACTGTGGGCTGGCTCGTCACTCGGGCGCGAGCTGCGCCTCGGATGAATTGCTGCACCTGTTTCACGGTCAGCCGGCCGTGCGCCTGGCTTTGCATGGCATCAATCACGTATGACCTGAGCAGTTTGGGCCACATCTTGCGAAACAGCGCGGGCGAGCCGAACACGTCGACGCATACTATCCGGTTGCCGACCGCCACCACGACGCCGAGTGCGCCGGGAAACAGGTTCGGCAGACCGTCGAGCTTGTCGATGTAGGGCCGGGCCTGTTCCTGGGCGTCCTTGTCTTCATAGACCTTGGCGAATGCCCGACTCGGAGTGGTCACGCCCAGCTCTTCGTGCGCGGCGTCCACCTCGGCCCAGACTGCTTCCTGGCTGCCGGTCTGGGAGGCTCTGCTCCGGACCTTGCCGGAGACGACGTAGCCCTTGGTGCCGAAGTTCATTGTCGCGCCGGTCCAGCGACCGTGCTCGGTGCAGAAAACTGGCACATCCAGCCAACCTGAGCCGGGCGGCAGCAGCACGTCGTCCTGGAGCATCCGGTCCTGCTTCGCGCCCGAGACGATCTCCCCGGCCATGCCAAAGACATAGGACTTGCCGGTATTCCTGATTCGCACCGTGTTGACCTGGCCGCCGTCTTTCTCCTGGACCTTGACCTGTCCGGAACGAATGGCCTCGTCGAGCAGGGTGTAGGTCGAAGACGTTGAAGTCTTGCCGAGCAGCGGAAACAGAGTCAGGTTCTCGTACCCGGACGGGCTTCCGACCGAGACCCGTGACAGCAGGTTCGTCGCTGACGACCCGCCCAGCGGCTGGGCAGCGGCAATGGAGGCGACCGCCGCGATGGCGGCCGCTACGCGTGAAATCGTTCTCATCCGGTCCTCCTATCGAAGCTTGAAGTTGAATGGCAGGATTACGTTGCGTACGACTACCGGCCGGTCGCGCTGGTAGCCAGGTGTGAACCGGCACTGGTATGCGGCTGCGACGGCCGCCTGGTCAAGCAGCACGTTACCCGAAGTCGCGTAGACCTCGACGCTCGACACGTTGCCCAGGGTGTCGACCGCCATTGAGACAACGACCCTACCTTCGATGCCAGCGGCAAGCGCCATCTCCGGGTATGCCGGTGTGAACTGGTGAATCAGCACCGGTTTACGCTCCACCCTGATGAAGTCCCAAGTGATGGCGGCGGGAGCAGCAACACCGGTATCAATCTCGGTGAAGCCGCTGTTCGGCGCCACTGTGGTAACGGTAGGGTTGCTACTCGCGACCGGGATGCCACGGCGAACCGGTTCCGGCGGCTTGGGCGGGACGTAGACGATCGGCCCGGGATCTACAATGGTGAAGTCCGTAACGGCCGGACCGCGCAGGCGGTACGGCTCGACCTTCGGCTGGGGCACGAACAGGAATGCGACGGTGAGAGACACCAGCGCCACGACGCCGGCGAGTCGAATGTCACGGCCGTATTCACGGTCGTGGTCGAACACGGTACTCATGGTCTTCATATTGACCTCCTGCACTGATACTTACCCTTGATTCCGGGCCGGTATTCCGGAAAGAAGAGGCGGGTCTAGAGACTGGGGGCTAGGGACTAGGGATTAGTGACCAGGGACTGGGGGCTAGGAGTCCGGCCGAAAAGTCTTGACAAGCGTCCTGTTCTATGTTAGTATTGGTTCATCGTTGAGCAGCCGGTAGGCAGCCCGAGGCTTTCCGAGAGGAGGCGCATTGGTCGGACACGTTGATCCGCAGCGTAACCTGTACACCTGTGACAACCAGTACCTGAAGTTCGTAGGCGAGG
>CAZVCQ010000123.1:0-7771 GCA_964626085.1 uncultured bacterium | reverse complement strand
GGAAATGGCGCAGTTGATTGCCTACCTCAATTCCGGTCACCCGGTATACGCCGAGGGCGGCGACTTCGGCTACAGTAACGGAACGTCCGAGCTCTGGCCCTTTTTCGGGGCGTCCTATCTCGGCGACGGCTACGACAGCGCCACCGGCAACGTCCAGTCGCTGACCGGCGAGGCCGGCTCCTTTGCGGACGGCCTCAGCCTCATGTACCCCTACCAGCAGAGTCCGGACAGCTACGTGGACGAGTTCGGAGCTGACGGCGGTGCGATTGTCCTGCGCAGCCAAGACAACATCGGCCGCGTGGTCAGCAACGAAACACCGACGTACCGCACTATCCTCTCCTCAACCATCTTCGGCGCGACGAGCGGAGCGGACCACGACGCCATGGTGACGGCCTACATGGACTTCCTCATGCTCGGGACCGGCATCAACCAGGGCGGAACCCCGCAGCCGGCGGCCGGGGCGGCAGTAACCCCGAGCGTGACCCGCGTCGGCCGCGGCGTGCGGCTGGCAACGTCGGGTCCGGCCCGCGAGCTGTCCATGCTCGACGTCAGTGGCAGGGTCGTGACCAACTGGCAGCTCCCGGCCGGAGACGCCGTGACAACATGGAACGTCGGCTCCGCGGTCGCGCCCGGCGCCTACTTCCTCCAAGTCCGGGCCGGCGATCGCACCGACACGCATCAGTTCACCATCGTGCGTTAGGGCTGACTGGCATTTGAACGCCGGGGACGCGCCGCATGCGTCCCCGGCTCGGTCTTCAGAGCTGCCTCGCCGTGCGGAACAAGGTGTAGACCTTCCTGCGTCACTGAGGACTGCCGGCGGCCGGCCGGACTCGCCGGCCGCCGGACTTGACTCCCAGTGTTTCTGGCTGACAATGTCCAAGAGGTAGCAAGTGAAATTCCTCGTCGCCGCGGTGCTCTCGGGCCTCGTGCTGGCATCATCGCTGCTTGCCCGCGAGCCCGGCTTCGGCGAGTATCGTGTCGTGCAGGAGTCTCTGTCGCGCGTGCATCCGCGGATGCGGGCGAGTTGGCTCAAGGAGCGCGGGATTGAGGATCCGTACTACACGAGCGTCAGGACGGATTCCGGCAGCGGTCTCCAGTGCATTGGACGCTGGTCATACGGGCCATCGTACGACGTTGACGGCAGGGTAACAGCAAGCGAGACGCTGGTGGCGCTGGCACGTGGCTCGGGCGTGAGCCTGCTCAGGTTCAGCAGGCAGGATTCCCTTTCAATCGAGCTTCTTTCAGACATCAATGCCGAAGGGCTAATGTGCCGCGTGAAGGTGGTGGACACGCTGCTCTACGTCGGCTCACGCAAGGGGCTGGAAGTCTACAACATCGCCAACGAGCAGAATCCGGTCAGGCGTTCGTGGATACCGCTACCGCTGAATGACTTCGACGTGCAGGACTCGCTGGCCTACACCATTAGCGGCGACAATTCGTTCCGCATCTACAACGTCTCGAACCCGGCAAGTCCTGTCCTTCGTGGTGCCTGTACTGACTCCGGCGACCTGGTTTCCGTGGCAGGCCACGGGGCCTTTGTCGGCGACCGCTGGGGATTGTACATTGTTGATGTCACGGACCCGGCCTCTCCGCACCGCGTCGGCTCGTGGGGTGCTGACATCCAAGGCGTCCAGGCGCGCGGCAGCATCTGCTGCGTGACGACGGACAACCCGAACAACCCCGGCGAGCTTCGCTTCACGATTCTCGACGTGCGGACGCCGTCGTCGCCAACTCCGCTCGGGTCGTTGGACGGGGCCGGTGGATACGACACGCAATTCGACGATACACTTGCTTACGTCTCCGGCTACTACACCGGCGGCCACGAGTTCCAGATACTGGGCATAGGAGATTCGCTGCATCCGCACCTTATCGGACAGGCTTCAACTCTCGGCTACAACTGGGGAGTCTGGGGGGACCGCAGGACCGGACGAGCGTTTGTCGCCGACGCGGCCGAAGGATTGCAGGTTTTCGACATCACGACGCTAGGTAGTCCAGCGCACGACACGACGGTACTGGCGGCGGGCTACGCGGACGACATTGCCGTGCGCGGCCGGCTAGCAGCCGTGGCGCAGGATTGGTGCGGGATGAAGTTGCTGGACGTATCCAATCCGACGGCCCCGTACGAGTTGTCAGGCATTGACACCACGTATCAGGACCCGGCGACCTACGCGGTTGCATTGGGCGACTCGTTCGCCTACGCAGGTTGGATACGCCCACCGCTGCTGCGCGTCATCGACATCAGTGACTCGCTGCACCCCGTGATGGCTGGTGGCTGCAGCGGCGCCCAGACGCTTCCTCAAGACGTGGTTTTGCGCGATACGCTTCTGTACATCGTCGGTCGGCTGCGGCTAAACATCGTCAACGTCGCCCGGCCGAGAGAGCCGGTGCTAGTGGGAAGCTGCGTGACTAGCTCGTACTCCGGCTACGACTTGGCGGTGGCGGGTACGTTCGCCTATGTCGCGGGTCTTCCGCTCTTTGTCGTGAGCCTCGCTCAGCCTGATAGCCCATTCGTGGCGGGCGAGTTCGACAGAGGCGTCTGGGGCCTAGACGTGGTGGATACAGTTCTGTACGCGGTCGGCCAGAACGCACAATTCTGGACCCTGAGCGTGGCCAATCCTGCTTCGCCGCGAGTCTTGGACAGCATACACCTACCAAGCTATGACGGCGAGGACGTTGTCGTAATCGGCTCGACCGCCTACGCGAGCGAGAACGTGATACGCATGATTGATGTCTCGGACCCAAGCAACCTGCGGCTAGTCGGGCAGGCCAGCGTTCCTCAATGGACGCCACGGCTCGTCTACGCAGCGCCGTATCTCTATGCCTGCTGTGCCGAGGGCGGGGTGTGCGTGCTTGAAACCCTTCCAACCGGCATCGAAGAAATGACCGGTGCGGGCCAGCGGAGTGGCCTGACCATCTTGCCGTCAGTTACGGAAGGCAGACTGGTCATAAGGGGCCGGATTCCTCGCGAGAGTCCCAATCTGGCCGTGTTCGATGTATCAGGAAAGGAGGTGATGAGGGCGACCATGCCTGCCCAGCAAGGCGAAGCGTCAGGACGATGGCCCGTGGACCTGTCACGTCTGTCTGCGGGCGTCTACGTCCTGAGGCTTGAAGGAAAAGGCGTGACTGAGATCGGAAAGGTCGTAATCACAAGGAGGAGGTAGAAGATGGGGAGTTTCGGGGACACAATACTTAATTACCATTGACCCACAGGTTCAACAGTGAAGTGGAACACATGAGGTGCGAATGCGTATGGCGTTGTCTGCGGGGTCTGCCTCTGCACTCTGAGTGCTGAGAACCAGCGCTTCAGTCGAAAGGTGATACTCACCGAGTAGGCCAGACTGCCTCCGACCCAAAGGCTACCCGCTGCGATGCGGGCAGTCTCTTTTCAGCCGCTACGGCTTCGGTGCGGGGATGTCGAAGACGTCCGTCCGAATCTTGGCCAACACCTCCGGGTCGCAGCCGCGGGCCCATTTGTCCAGAAGTACCTGGGCCGCCTTCGCAAAGCTCTCGTCCAGGTTAAGCTGCTGGACGCTACAACGATCGGAAGGTCTTGGGCCATCTGCTCTTATGCGGCTACAGCTCTCCGCATGATACCAATAAGACTCATGCGAGTCAGCGACCAAAACAGAGGATAAGTCACTGAATCAACGGCGGTTTGAGTCGCTGAGCGGGTCGCCTTGGGGGTCGTCCCCGGAACGGTTCCCGAGGTGGTTCGAAGGGTGATCTGCCGTGTAGTTCGGAAGGCAACCCTCAGTGCGAATTAGACGGCGATGGTCGAGGCGATTTGCAGCGCGGTATGGAGGGTCACCTGCACAGCGATTCGGTACGCCATCGGCGGAGCTTCTCTCAGGATGATTCGCGGAATCACCCGTGCCGTAACTCGCCGCGCGATTCGGAACGCGACTCTCAGGGCGTTTCGGAAGATGACTTGCAGGGCGATTCGCGGAGATACCGGCGGGGCTACGCTGCCGGTCCTCGCGTCCGCGGCGCGCGCATAGCGGTCGCGCGCGCGTGGGACGAAAACCCGAATGCTGGCCACAATGCCAGCCAGCGTGCCGGGTGCAGGTCGATTTGTACTTGCGAGCGAGCTACTGGTGCGGTCTCAGACCGCGTATACGGATGGTCTCCGTGATTCCACACCCGCAGTTTGCGGGTGCGCTGCTTCGCCCGTCCGTTGTCGTCCAGGCTTGTATTCGCTCGGGGATAGCGTTCGACACGCGCTTCAAGTCAACTCCCTGCCGGTTTCAACTCACATCCTCTTGCTGTCGCGTTGTTACCGGGCCTGACGTTTCTTGACTTACCCGGACATCCGGCCTATAATGCCCGCTGAGGAATACCCATGCCCAAAAGAACATACCAACCGTCTAACATCAGCCGCAAGCGTACTCACGGGTTCCGGGCCCGCATGCAGACGCCCGGAGGCCGTAACGTCATTAACCGCCGCCGCGCAAAGGGTCGCAAACGCCTGTCTGTATGAATGGCGGAAACCCTGGCTCGAGCCGAAATCCTGCGCCGGCGACGAGACGTTGCCCGGGTGAGGCGGCTGGGCGCGAAGACCGGCACGCGGTTCCTCAGCTTTCGCTGCGCCCCAAGGCCTGAAGAAAACTCTGGGGACACAGTCCCCGTGCCCACCCGCCGCGTCGCGTTTCTATTGCCGCGCGGGGTCGGCAACGCGGTTGCCCGGAACCGCCTGAAGCGCAGACTCCGCGAGATCTACCGCCGGAACAAGGACTGGTTCCCGGCCGGATACGACTGTCTGGTCCAGCCGACCGCCGCGGCCGGAAAGCTCTCTTTTGCAGAATTGCTGGAACAGATGCGGTCAGCCGCAACACGGACAGAGCAGAATTCAGAAACCAGAAGTCAGAATGCAGAACTACGGAGTAATGGTACGACTACTTAGGCTGTTGGTGCGGGTGTACCGAAATTCGGTCGGGCTGGTCCTGCCGAATTCGTGCCGGTATCAGCCGACCTGTTCGCAGTACGCGCTGGACGCGCTGACCGAATACGGCGCGGTCAAGGGCGTCTGGCTGACTCTGAAGCGCATCGTGCGCTGCCACCCATTTGCCGCCGGCGGGTATGACCCGGTGCCGACAGAAGGACTAAGGACCAAGGACAAAGGACAAAGTCCCGACTTCGCGACCGAACGGAGTACGACAACCGGATGAGAAACCAGCAGGAAACGTCCAGCTCAAGGACCACTATCATCGGCTTCGTGCTCGTCGCCGTGATTCTCATCCTCTCGCAGATGTTCCTCCGGCCGAGGCCGGCGCCGCCCAAGCCGGCCGAGACACCGACTCAGCCGGCTCCGCCCGCTGAATCCACCCGGGCCGAGTCGCCGGCAGCCGGTTCCTTGTCGCCTGCCTCCAGTCCCCAGCCCCTCGCCGCCAGCCCCGCGCTTCTCGCCGCGCTCGCGGCCGAGCCCGCGCCGGAGTCAATCGTCGCACTGGAAAACGACCTGGTGAAGGTCGAGTTCTCCAGCTTCGGCGGCGTGGTCAAGTCGGTCTGGCTGAAGAAGTACAAGGCGGACATCGTGCCGTCGGGCAAGGACCTGCTCGGCACGGCCGTGCTCCTACCCCAGGGCTGGTTCAGCACCGCTGCCACGCCGATGCAGGTCGCCGCAACCGACAGCTCGGTTTCGTTCACGGCGCGCGCGGACAGCCTGACCCTGACCAAGACCTTCACGCTGCACGAGGACTACACGCTCGACCACCGGGTCGCAATCGCGGGCCCGGCCCGCGGCTTTGCCCTCGACGGGATGGCCGGGCTCGCCCTGACCGAGCAGAACGTGAAGGAGGGCCTCGCCCACTTCCATTTCTACTCGAAGGTCGGCAAGAAGCTCCACCAGACAGCGGCCGGCAAGCTGAAAAACCCGCAGGGCGTCTGCGACGCCGCCGAATGGGTCGGCGTGAAGTCGAAGTACTTCCTGCTCGCGGTCATCGCCTGCGGCCGGACCTTCGATTCGACCTACGCCGTCACGCTGGAAGACGGCCGGGTGGGATTCAGCGCGGTGGTGAGGAACCCGGCACCGGAGACGCAGTTCTCGGTCTACCTGGGGCCGATCGAATACGACCGGCTGCGTGCGTTCGGGCTCGGGCTCGACAACGTCCTCGGCCTGGGCTGGACCCGGCCGATTGCCGTCGCCATGCTCTGGTTCCTGCGCCTGTTGTACTCAGTCGTGCATAACTGGGGCGTGGCCATCATCGTCTTCTCGATCCTGATGAAGCTGGCGTTCTACCCGCTCACCCGCACCCAGACCAAGCAGATGCGCCAGATGCAACTGCTGCAGCCCAAGCTCAACGAGCTGAAGGCGAAGTACAAGGGCGACTCGCAGAAGCTCAACACCGAAACGATGCAGCTCTACCGGCTGTACAAGATCAACCCGGCGTCCGGCTGCCTGCCGCTGCTGGTCCAGATGCCGGTCTTCTGGGCGCTGTACTCGGTCCTGAGAAACGCCATCGAGATGCGCGGGGCCGCGCTCGGGCTCTGGTTGCAGGATATGTCGCAGCCCGACGCGCTCTTCGGCCACTTGCCGCAAGGCCTACCGATGATCGGCGGCGCAGCAATCGGGCTGGTGCCGATACTGATGGGCGCGTCGTCCATCGCCCAGACCCTGCTTACGTCCACCGACAAACGCAACCTCGCCATGACCATCATCATGCCGGTCTTCATCACCTTGATATTCCTCAACATGCCCAGCGGCCTGCAGCTCTATTGGTTCTTGTACAACGTGCTGTCGGTCGGCGAGAGTCTGATAGCTATGAAAGGAGGTTTGCCGTGGAGCAAGTCGAAGAACCGCAAGGAACCATCCCTGGCAACGGCGCCTCCCCCGAAATAGCCGGCACGCCGCCGGTCGTGCCGTCCGAACCGGAACTCATCCGGCAGGAAGTCCAGTTCCTCGCCCACCACATCGGCATCCGCGCCCGCGTCGACGTGGAGGTGCGGCCCGAAGGCTGCTACGCGAACATCCGCGCCCGGCGCTCGAGCGGTATCGTCATTGGACGCCACGGCGCCACGCTTGAGGCAATCGGCCACATCGTCCGCCTGATGGTGGCCCGGCACTACCCGAACGTCCCCAAGGTGATAGTCGACATCGCCGGCTACCGCCAGCGCCGCGCCAACTTCCTGCGCGCCAAGGCCTCGGCCATCGCCCGAATCGTACTCGAAGGCGGCCTCGAGATGGAACTTGAGCCGCTCACCTACGAGGAGTTTGAGATAGTGCAGGACGAACTGAAGAACATTGCCGGTGTCCGCGCCCACGCGGTCGGCGAAGGCTCACCGCGGGTCGTCATCATCTCCTTACCGAAGACATGACCGGGCCGAGCGGAACGCACTTGCGTGCCGCCAATTCCCAATTGCGAATTCCTAATTCCTAGCGCAGATCGTGAACCGCAGACCGTACACCGTACGCCACACATCGTCAGAATCGTCCAGCCGTCCATCGTCCCTGGTCCATAGTCCTGATACGATTTGCGCCCTCGCCACGCCGCCGGGGACCGGCAGCATCGCGGTCATTCGCGTGTCGGGCGACAAGACGTTCCCTATCCTCGACCGGTTCTTCCCTGACCACCCGCCGTCGAGCCAGCGCTCCCACACCGTCCGGCTGAACTGGCTCGCGTCCTCGACCGGGAAGCCGGTCGACCAGGTGCTCGTCACCGTCTTCCGGGCTCCCCGTTCATACACCGGCGAGGACATGGCCGAGATATCGTGCCACGGCGGCACCGTCGCCGCGGACGTGGTCTTGAACCTGCTGGTTCGCACCGGGTGCCGCGTG
>CAZVCQ010000122.1:0-7830 GCA_964626085.1 uncultured bacterium | reverse complement strand
TGCCGAGCGCAATCCGGTCGTTCGAGCTCTTCTCGATATCGGGAATCGGCGAGTTGAGGAGTATCTCGAACTCGCTGCCCAGCCCCGTGACCATAGACTCGTACATTTTGTGCACCTGCGCCGTGTCGCGGCCGACGCCGAGGGCCTCGCCGATGACCTCCTCAAGCGGGACCAGATGCTTGAACGGAATCACATCGGTCGGCACCTCCTCGGGCTTCCGGTCGGCCAGTTGCTCGACCCGGTGGAGCACGCCGATGGTGAGTTGCCGGCCGCAGCCCGGGCAGAGGTTGTCGTTCACCAACGACTGGGCCGGGGCAAAGCTCACCCCGCAGGCACGATGGCCGTCGAAGTGGTACTTACCCTCCTCGGGAAAGAACTCGATAGTGTAGAGGAACCGCTTCCGGTCCTTCGTCTTCAGGACGTCGCGGATGGCGTCGTAGGTCAGCTCGCAGTCAAAGACGTTGCCTTCACGGCCAAGCCGGCCCGGCGAATGCGCATCCGAGTTGGAAATGAGCGTGCGGTTGTCGAGCGCGGACAGTCGCCAGTTCATCGGCGGGTCGCTCGAAAGCCCGGTCTCGACCGCGAATATCTCCTTCGACAAGTCACCGAAGCACTCCTCGATTGAGTCGAACCCCGAGTTCGAGCCGTAGAGCGAGAACCACGGGGTCCAAATGTGGGCGGGGACGAGGAATGCACGTCGGTCGATTTCGAGCAGCTTTGCAAGAATGTCGTAGCTTGAGAGACTGAGCGTCGGGCGGCCATCCGAGGCGAGCTTGCCGTAGCCGTCGAGCCAGGCGGTAAGCTTCTCGGCCGTCTCGAAACTGGGTACATAGACGATGTTGTGAATGCGGCGCAGCCTGCCACCGGCGCTGTAGATGCCGTTGAGCTCCACGTTCAGGATGAAGTATGTGTCTTCGTACGTGAACAGACCCGCGCCGGTCGGCTTGAGATGCTGCTTCAGCGACTTCATGTACTCGGGATGGGTGAAGTCGCCGGTCGCGACCAGCTTGATACCCTTGGTCTTGGCTATGGCCGCGATGGCCGGTATGTCCATGTCGCGGCTCGTCGCGCGCGAAAACCGGGAGTGGATGTGCAGGTCAGCTATGAATTGCATCGGTGTCTGCTATTCTAAGTTCCGCCCCCGCAGAGTCAAGCCGAAGGAGAGGAAACTAACCACAAAGACACCAAGCCACCAAGCGGAGAGGATTCACCTAGCCGGCAGAATCCGAACGGCCTTTGTGTCTTTGTGCCTTTGTGGTGGAGGTTCGGGGCCTAGCGCGCCACCACCATCATCCGCGTGGTGTGCGGCCCCGGCTCGATGAAAGAGCCGTGCTGGAAGAAATGAGCCTCGGTGAACCCGACGCCCTTGAGGCAGCGATCAACCTCCTTGGGGAAGTAGCCCCGCTCCTGGTGGATTTCCACGAACCGCTCACCCACCTTCCCCGCCTCTGGTTTCTCCCAGAAGGTCAGGGTCAGTGTGGAGACGCGCGTCTCCTTGTCCCAGTCGTGCTGCCATATCGAATAGACGTTGCCGACTTCGCGAGCGGTCGTCCGCGTGCCCCACTGCTCGGCCAAGCCGTAGACCGTATTCATGTCGAAGACGAAGACCCCGCCGGCCATGACCGCCGTCCGCACGCAACGGAAGCACCGGACAAGGTCGTCCTCGGTCAAGAGGTAGTTCATGCTGTCGTAGAGGCAGATTGCAGCCTCAAGCGGCTCGGGCACCGCGAAGTCGCGGATGTCGGCGTGGATTGTCGTTACCGGCAGGTTCCCGCGTTTCGACTCCAGCACGGCGAGCATCTCAGGTGAGCGGTCGACCCCGGTCATCCGGTAGCCGCGCCGGGCCAGCATCAGGGTCGGGATGCCGGTGCCGCACGCGAGATCGAGTATAGTCTTCGGGTCGGAATGGAAGCGGCCGAAGACACGCGCGACATAGTCGACCCAGCCTTTGTAGTCGACATACTTGACCATGAACTTGTCGTAGTGGCGGTTGAAGCGGCTGAACGGCTCGCGCATCATGGTCTGAGCCAATATAGGACGAACGACCTCGAAGTCAAGCGGGCGTGGCGAGGGATATCCACAGATTACGCAGATGGCGCAGATAGCGCCGTCCAGCCTCAGCTTGACATGCTGTTGCCGGCCAATAGGTTGTCTGGTGCGTTGCCGATACGGAGTGGTGATCGCTGTCATCCCGCTCATCCTCTCCTGCCGCAGGCCGGACTACTTCCCGCTCAAGGACAACCAGGAATGGCGGTACGCGGCGGCCACGTACAGGGTAGTCGAACCCGACACATTTGTAACGGAGAGTCTGCAGTATGCGATTGCCGTGACCGGCTCGGCAGTGGAACCCGGACTTGGCAAGGTATACGAGGTCCGTATCACGCGCGACGAGCAACCCTACCTGTCGTTCTTCTTCAGGAAGACCCGGGACGCCCGTGTTCGTGATGCCGACTTCGCATCCCGGTAGGCTTGAGCCAACCTCGGGTTGGCTGAAGTTGCTGGAACTGCCGCCACGCGAGAGCGCGTTCTGGTACGGCGACGCAGAGCACTCGGTTTCGTTCGAGGTGATGGCGCGAGTGGACATGGAAACCCCGGCCGGCCACTTCCGTAACTGCTTCCTCGTCCGGGTTCACGCGGCTGAACCGTACCTGATTGACTTCTGGCTCGCGCCCAACATGGGCATCATCCACTGGCATCGCCACCTCTCCGCCGCCCGGTTCGAAGTCGCGGAACGGATCCTCCGCTGATACTTCTAGCTCAGTAGCCGCGTCTTTCATCCTGATTCTGCTTTCGTGCGTTGGTGTCTTGGCGGTGAAATTCACCTCCTCGCGCGCGAAAACGTTTGACAATCCCTTCGATATTCGTATTCTCTTCGCGATGGATTGTGCGACCCCGAGTTCGTGGGTCACGTTGATGAGACTCTCGTCGTTTCCTTTACATACAATTGTCCGTTCCGTGACGTGCTCGCGGAGGCTTGGCCTTGCGCGGGCGAAATCCTAACCAAAGGAGGATACATGCCAGCGAAGAAGAAAGCGAAGAAGGCCGTCAAGAAGACAGCCAAAAAGGGCAAGAAGAAGTAGTCTTCTCGACAACCAACCATTGCCGCCGCGCATCCCGCGGCGGCGTGGCTTTCATGCCCCACCGCATCCACACACGTAGGAACAGGCGCTGAAGAACAGCGGCTCGGGTTGGCCCCGAGCCGCGACAACAGGTGGTCGAAGATCAGCGGACCCGGAGGGCCTTGGAGGTCCGGCCCGCCTCGCGGGTGAAGTAGACTCCGGACTTCAGCGCTTGCGAACGCCTTCCCAGTGCATCGTACAACGGAACGCGGTTGGGAAGGAAGCCGGACATCACCGACGGACGCCTGCTTCTTTGGGACGCGGTCGCCGACGACGGCTCGGCCACGCCGGTAACAAGCACGTCCATGTTGCCGTAGACATCGTAGCCGGTCCCTTGCTCCCATGCGACAAGGCAGTTCGAATCCGAGAAGGCGAGAGCAGGCCACCAGCGAATCACCGCGCTGGTGTCCGATACGGGAAACCGGTCGCCGACGAGCGAGCCGTCCCTCGCGATGAACTGGCCGAAGATCGTCTCCGGTTCGTTGTTCAGACCGCTCATCCAGACTGCAAGGAACCTCTGCCCGTCGTATGCCAGCGCGGCCCAACGCTGGCAGCCAGACCCCGTGGCAATGGCGAACGGGTCACCCAACTCGCCCTGACGCGACACCAGCCTGCCGTAGAGCTCGAGCGTCGGGTACGAACCGGTGTGCCAGACGACGAGGTAGTTTGAATCCCCGAAGCGGAGGTTGGGCCCGGATGCGGCGCCGGGCGCAAGCTGGAACACGTCGCCCTCAGGCATTCCCTCGCGATTGACGAACCGCCCGTACGACCCGTTGGAGGAACCGGACCAGACGACAAGACTCCGCTCGCCGTCGTCGGCCACGTTCGCGCGGTACTCGTACCCGCTCGAAGTCGATATCTTCACGCCCGAATCGAGAACGACTCCGGCCGGCGTGACCCGCGCGGCAAACGGGTGATAGGCGTTGGATGGGCCGTACTTCTCGTCCGACCAGACTACGAGGTAGTTCTCGCCGGTGAAGGTGATCACCGGATCGGTCTCGATGAACGTATCCTCGGCCGGGTTACAGATATAGAACGTATTCAGGGTGTCGAGGTCGGGAGTGACACGCACTCCCAGCAGATCGCCCTTTACTCAGCAGTGCTCGCGGGTGACGACGAGGAAATTCGAGCCGTCCCACGCCGCGCTCACGCGGTAGCCGATGCTGTCGGTGAAGAGCTCGACGCCGGTCGGGTCGAGCACCGTGCCCTGCTTCGTAACCCGCGCCGCATAGACACCGGTGAGCGGATACGCCCGCTGGTCTTCCCAGAAGACGTAGAACTGGTCTTGGGCGTACACGACCGACGCATAGCCGGTGAACCCGGAGGCGGTACAGATGGGGAAGTCGGCACCGAGCAGTGCAAGCAAAAGCAACGTACTCATAGTCACCTCTTGCGGGATTCTACTTCCAGCCAGGCCGCGCGCAAGGCCAACCGGCGCTCGTACTCGTGCATGTTATCCGGCTCACGGATTGACGGTTATCACCGAGCCGTCATCGAAGCGGAAGACAAACTGCTTGTTATGCACGTTGGCAATAGCGCCGGGGGGAACCACTTCGTCAACGTAGAATCTACCGAAGTACAACTCAGACAACTGCGAGCCGTTGGGCGCAATCGTCACCGGCGCGGTGAAATGAACTGTATCACCGGGCCCAGTCCCTGGCATCCCATCCGGTATCGGGTAGCCGCAGTGGTCCGCGTCGATACGGAAGTCCCGCATGTACGCGGACTCCGGCGTATCGAAGAACTCAAGCCAGCGAATCGTATCCTCAACCGTCCCGTTGTTGACGATGCGGATGAGGAAACCTGAGCTGTCTGGAGTAAGAAGTACCGCGCCGATCATCCTTAGTTCGCTCCAGCCCGACGGACGGATGACGATGGTGTGCGGGGAAGACCACAGGGACGTCAACTCACCGGTGTCTTTTGCCTGTGCGGTGACGGCGTACGTATCCGCTGCGGACCAGGCGTGCTTCGCGCTGACCGGTCCGCCCGAGGGAACAAACTCGCTCCATTCCGAAGTGTCGCCGTCGCCCCACGCGAACCTGATTGCCACCGGAATGTTGTCAGGATGGTCTGCGCCGGCAAGGAAGGTGTAGGACGAATCCCGGCCTCCGAGGCTTGGCCCCGTCGGCGCCGCCGGCGTTTCCGGCGGCCAGCGAATCGCTACTCTCACTTTGAGTCCGTCGGACAAGTCGGACGTGCGTTCCCGGTCCTGCGCCGATACGCGGACTTCATAGTTGCCTGTGTCTGACCAGACGTGAGTAGCCGCGACCGTATCCCCACTCGCGAACCATCCCGCCCAATGCGAGTCTGAGGAATCACCCCAGTCGAAGCGAACCACCATGCTGTCTCCATCCGGGTCGCTTGCGACTGTCTTGAAGGTGTAGGTTGTGTCCTTGAAGCAGTATGCGGGACCGGTCGGGACAGCCGGAACGTCCGGCGCGTGGTTGCTCCCGCAGGACAGCCAGGCAGCCACAACCAGTACAAGGGCGGCGGCAGACAATGCTCTCGTCTTGTTCACTGTTTCTCCTCCTTAATTTCCTCCACCGACGCGACCGGTGTTTCTCAGGTCATGATGGAACTTGGGCCAAGGCGAATCCGCCAGCGGACTCGTTCCCTTGAGCGCGTAGAGATACCCGTCATGGCTGACGAAGTAGATCGTCCCGTCGGTGCCGATTGTCGCTCCTGCCGCGACGTTGTCGCCGGTCTCGTACCGCCACTTGAGACTAGCGTCAGGATACAGGGCGTAGAGCGCGTTGTCGTCCGAGCCGAAGTAGACGACGCCATCGGCCGCGACCACCGGAGTAGCGCGGACTGGCTCCTGAGTGGCGCACTTCCACTTGAGCGTGCCGTCCGGGTTCAGCGCGTAGAGGTGATTGTCGATCGACCCGATATAGACTGTGCCGTCGGGCGCGATGACCGGCGAGGACTCGACATTGCCGCCGGTCTCATACTTCCACTTGAGCGTGCCGTCTGGGTCCATGGCATAGACGTAGTGGTCGGTCGAGCCGAAATAGATGGTGCCGTCGGCCGCGATCGCCGGCGATGACGGGACGTTCCCGGTACTTGTGTATCTCCACTTAAGCATGCTGTCGGGATTCAAGGCGTAGAGGCCCACCGCTCCGAAGTAGATGGTGCCGTCGGCCGCGACCGCCGGGGATGAAGCGATGACACCGTTGGCCAGGATAAACCACTTGAGGTTGCCGTCGGGGTCCAGCGCACGCAGGTAGCTGCCATACGACCCGACGTAGATGGTGCCGTCGGTCGCGACCGCCGGGCAGGACGTTACGCTCCAAATGAGCTGGTAGCGCCACTTCAGGGCGCCGTCCGAGTCCACGGCGTAGAACCAGTTGTCGTCCGCCCAGAAATAGACGGTACCGTCGGCCGCCAGGGCTGGGGAGGACTGCACGTAGCGGCCAGTCTGGTAGCGCCACTTGAGCGTGCCGTCGGGATTGACCGCGTGCAGGGAACTATCGGCCGCCGCGACATAGATGGTACCGTCCGGGCCGATCGCCGGCGACAGGTTCTTGCCCGCGTCCAGCCGCAGGCGCCACTTGAGGAGCGTGTCCGGCGGGTGAATGAAGATGTCGTGCGTGGGAGACCACTGCGAGCGACCGGTGCCCGTGTCCCTTGCCTGCGCCCTCACCCGGTAGGTGCCCGTGTCCGGCCAGACGTGACTCATCCCCACCGATTCCCCCGAAGCGACGAAGCTGCTCCATTCGGAAGTGTCGCCGTCCCCCCACGCAAACCTGATTGCGACCGTAGTGCTCTCGGGATTGAAGGCGAAGCTGGTGAATGTGTAGGAAGAGTCCTGGGCCCCCTGGTCCGGGCCCGCCGGTTCGGACGGCGCGTCCGGCGACAGGACTACAATCACCGAAAGCCCGTCCGAGAGGTCGGACGCGACGTGCTCCTGGTCCTGCGCCCAGGCTCGGACTACGTAGGTGCCGGTTTCGGACCAGGCATGGGTCAGCGCGATTGTGTCGCCGCTGGCGAACCAACCCGACCAGCTCGAAAGAGTGGAATCGCCCCAGTCGAAGCGGACCGCCACGCTGTCTCCATCCGGGTCGGTGGCCATTGTCCTATATGTATATACCGTGTCCTTGACGCAGTATGCAGGACCGGCCGGCACCGCCGGCACCGCCGGTGCGCGGTTCTTCGTGCTGCAGGAAGAAACCGCGGCCAGCACCAGAACAACGGACACTACCAAGAACAGCCGGGTATGACTCCGATACACTCTACCTCCTGCGTCGCTCAGGCGTCGTCAAGCCGAACCTCTCTCTTGCGGATGTAACCAGAGGATAGCAGGAACGCGCCGTTAGTCGACCCGCGCCGGGCACCTGTACTCCTCAAGCCCGCGCTCGCCGGCGCGACCGGTGCGGAAACGACCCAATGCCTCACCGTGCTCGGCCGGCTACCAGGACAATTGTAACTCTCGCCCGGCCACTGTCAAGCGACATCTTGACGCGATTCCAAAGTGCGGTACCCTGGCATCTCACAGACCGAACCACTCCGACCGGAAGGCAGAGACGGAAACTACCACAAAGACCCCAAATCACAAAGAGAACCGCAGACAACCACAGATGAACACGGATGAACGCAGATGTCTGACTTCTGACTTCCGGATTGTCGGGACCCCTCTGTTTCGAGCCTTGGCGTTCTTATATTACCCGGAGTACAAAATAGCTTGCATTACAGGGCGGCATAACGGACGTGC
>CAZVCQ010000121.1:0-7831 GCA_964626085.1 uncultured bacterium | reverse complement strand
TAACATAGAGGAATGAGCCGTCCGGGGCGATATCCGCGCTCCAGCTCCATCGGTATGGAGACAGCGACACCGAGTCGACGAAGGAACCAGTCCCAGACCCCAGGACTGAGACGAACTCGCCTTCGTCGACCAGGTAGATAGAGCCTTGTGGCGGATACAAGACTATTCCGCCCGGGGCCGGAGAGACCCACGTACTAACTTGCCAGACGATGGTCTTGTCGGACAGCTCTATTGCGAAGATGCTCTTCCGGCTGCCAGCGTAGAGGCGTGTACCACCAGGCGCAACCTGCAGTGACGTAGCGTAGCCCTCGATGCCGGACGTGAAGATCGTATCCTCGATCACGTTATCGGGCAGCCGGACAACGACGATGAAACAGGAGTCACAGTCGACTGCTACGAAGAGCCGCTGCCCGTCAGGAGAGATCGCGAGACCCCTCAGCCTATCCTCGAGCATCAGGCTGTCCGTCACGACCTGGTCAGCCGTACGGACAATGGCAATGCCCCCACCGGTGCGATACCAGGTTGCATAAGCATACTCGCTACCGGGCGAGCACACCACTTGCCCCGGTGACCCCCAACCGTTATTGAACGGAATCTGGGCGACAAGCCGTAGGTCGGACGTCCGCACCACCGACAGCGCGCCGGAACAATCGTTGGCAACGTAGACAAACTCACCGTTGGGCGTGACTTGCGCGTCAGTTAGGGGCTCGTCGATGACCTCGACCGAATCGACGAGCCTGTAAGGATAAGGTGGCACGACGGCAGTCACGCTGCATGGTGCTGACCACTCCGAGAACTCGCTCCGCTGGTCGTGAGCCTGCGCTCGCACCGCGAAAGTCCCGCCCTCTCTCCACGAGTGGGAACACTCCACAGTCTCGCCATGCCCACACCACGGAGAAGTGTCGCCGTCGCCCCAGTCAAACCTGACGTATACCAGGCCGTACTCCTTGCCGTTGGATGCTGATGTCTTGAACGAGTATGCTGAGTCTACTTCGATTGAACTCGGGCCGACCGGAACTGCTGGCGGGTTAGGCCGATTGTGCATGCAGCTCAACGCAAATACGAACGCGAGCAGGAGCAGCGGGCCGCTCCGCCATGCGTCTAGAAAGAAGGTCGATCTCGACACAGCTCCTCCATTTGGGATCGCTGGATTATACCACCGCCCGGACGCCGGTCAACTGGCCTCTGGTCAGGCGTGAAGCTGCCGGTGAACGGTTTCCGCAAGCGCCGGGCCGAAGCCCTTGACCTTCGCAATATCCTCAACGTTCGCCAGTCTGACCTTGTCGAGCGACCCGAAGTGCTGGATGAGCGCCTTCTTCCGCACGGGCCCGAGGCCGGAGATCTCATCCAACTCCGACTCAACCATCTTCTTGCCCCGTAGTTTGCGGTGGAAGGTAATGGCGAATCGGTGCGACTCGTCGCGGATGCGCTTCAGAAGTTTCAGTGCCGGCGACGTCACCGGAATCGTAATTTCTCGACCGTCATCGTAGTATAGAGTGTCGGTCCGCTTGGCCAGCCCGAGAATGGGGATTTCGGTGTCGAACTGGCCGTACGCCTTCACTGCCGACGACAACTGCCCCTTGCCGCCGTCAACCAGCACCAAATCAGGCAGGGGCCGGTTCTTCTCCAGCAGCCCGCGCACACGTCGCACGAGGACCTCCTCCATCATGGCACAGTCATCTGGGCTTGGGACACGATCCGAAATCCCCGGAGGATTTCGGTCATGTCCCGCGCCGCGGATCTTGAACAGCCGGTACTGCCGTTTGGTCGGCCGGTCGTCGCGGAAGACCACAATCGAGCCGACTGCATTCGTGCCCTGCGTGTTCGATATGTCCACGCCCTCAATCAGTCGCGGCACGGCAGGCAGGCCGAGTATCTCGGCCAGCTCGCGGTTACCGGCGGGCACCCGCTCCTCGGGCCGTAGCTCGACCAGTGCCTTCTCGGCGTTGGCCCGTGCGAGTTCCATCAGCCGCACCTTCTCGCCACGTTCCGGCACGACAATCCTCACCTTGCGACCCCGCTTCTCGGCGAACAGCGCCTCCAGCGCGGCCGCGTCCTCAATCGGCGCGGGCAGGATAATCTCCTCCGGAATGTCGTGGGTATGGGTGTGGACCGAGCGGATAACGGTCGAGAGCAGCTCCGAATCGGGCGCACTCTCGCCGGCGGTCAGCGGGTACTCCTCGCGCGAGACCATCTTCCCCTCGCGCACTCGGAAAAGCGCGGCGACGGCCGACTTCTTCCCGCGGGCGAGCCCGATGATGTCACGACTGGTCTTGTCCTGCACCACCGCCTGCTGGTTCTTCCTGATTTCGCGCAGCGCCATCAACTGGTCACGTAGGGTCGTCGCGACCTCGAAGTCCTGGGCCTGTGACGCGGCCCACATCCGCTGCTCGACTTGTTCCGTGAGCTCGTCCGACCGGCCGGACAGGAAGCGAATCACGTCCTTCACCTGCTGCGCGTACTGCTCCTGCGTCACCTTGCCGGCACACGGCCCGGTACAGCAATTCAGCTCGAAGTTCAGACATGGCCGAGGAAACCCGGGGACTGTCCCGTTGTGGACTGTCCCCTGGGGTTTCCGAGGCCCGTATTCAGCGGCAGCCAGGTCCCGCTTGCACGTCCGCATCCGGAATATTCGCTTGACTGCCTTCAGCGCCTTCCTCAGCTCTTTGGCCGATGTGTAGGGGCCGAAGAAGACGCTGCCGTCGTCCTTCAGGTTCCGGGTGAAGAGGATGCGCGGGTAGGGGTCGGATGCGGTTATCTTGAGATACGGGAACTTCTTGTCGTCGCGCAGCCGCACGTTGTAGGGCGGCTTCTTGAACTTGATGAAGTTCTCTTCGAGGATCAGCGCCTCGACCTCGGAACGCGTGACTACGGTCTCGAGGTCGGCCACCTTGCTGACCAGTGAACGCAGGCGGGGGTCTTCCTTCGGCTGTGTGTAGGCTTGAAGTCGGTCTCGGAGCACCCGCGCCTTGCCTACGTAGAGCACGCGGCCCTTGGCGTCCTTGAGCAGATAGACGCCAGGCGCCTCGGGTGCGGCGGCGACCTTGTCAGCGAAAGTCACTTGAGACAGCGGTCAAGTGGTCTGGTGGCCTAGTGGTCCAGTGGCGAATGCGGGTCTCGACTCACTCGATCGCGTGACCACTCGACCACTAGCCCTTCACCACTCCTATTGGCCTCATCCTCGCCACTTTGCGGCAGATGCCGGCCCGGACGCAGACATCCACGACCTTGTCCACGTCTTTGTACGCATCCGGGACCTCCTCGCGCAGGACTTCGCGGCTCGCGGCCATCACCTGGATGCCCTGCGCTCTCAGCTCCTGCGCCACGTTCCGGCGTTCGGTCTCCTTCAGCGCACGGGTGCGCGACCAGACGCGCCCTGCGCCGTGGCAGGCGGAGCCAAATGTCTCGGCCTCGGCCTTCTCGGTGCCGAGCAGCAGGTACGAACCCGTGCCCATATCCCCGGGAATCAGCACCGGCTGGCCAAGGTGCCGGTAGCGCGACGGCAGCGCGCGGCTGCCGGTCTGGTTGTGACACTGCAGGCTTGACCCGGGCTTGGCCGGCCCATAAGCGCGCGTGGCACCCTTCCGGTAGACGCAGACCTTCACGCACTCCTTGCCGACCTGGTGGGTCTCGAACTTGGCGATGTTGTGCGCCACGTCGTAGACCTGGCTCATCCCCAGCCGTTCGAGTGAAAACCCGAGCACCTGCGCAAACGCCTCACGCACCCAGTGCGCAATCGCCTGCCGGTTCGCCCATGCGTAGTTGGCAGCGCAGACCATCGCGCCGAAGTACCGCTTTCCCTCCGGCGACTCTATAGGCGCGCAGGCGAGCTGGCGGTCAACCAAATCAATGCCGTACTTCTTCGACACAGCGCCGAGCGTCTTGACGTTGTCGTCACATATCTGGTACCCCAATCCGCGCGAACCGGTGTGAATCATCACGGTGATCTGGCCTTCGGCAATCCCCAGGTCGCGTGCCGCGCTCAGGTCAAAGACCTCGGCCACCTCCTGCACTTCCAGAAAGTGGTTGCCCGCGCCAAGCGTGCCGAGTTGGGGCATCCCACGTTCGAATGCGCGCGACGAAACCCCGGCCAGGTCTGCCCCGGCCATCTGGCCGCGTTCCTCGGTGTACTCAAGGTCATCATCGGTACCATACCCCTTGGCCACGGCCCAGCGCGCGCCGTGCATCAGCACCTGCGCCACCTCGGCCTGGGAGATGCGGATCTTGCCCTTGGAACCGACGCCTGACGGCACGTTGTTGTACATCGCCCGCACCAGCTTCTCTAGCACCGGCTGACTCAGATCCTCGCGCGCGAGCTTGGTTCTGAGCAGCCGCACCCCGCAGTTGATGTCGTAGCCCACCCCGCCGGGCGACACCACGCCTTCACCGGTCTGGAACGCCGCAACGCCACCGATGGGAAACCCGTAGCCCCAGTGAATGTCCGGCATCGCCATTGACTGGCCGACGATTCCGGGCAGGGTGGCCACGTTCGCCACCTGTTCCGGCGCCTGGCCCTGCTTGATGTCCGCAAGCAGCGACGCATCCGAATAGATGATGCCGTCCACCCGCATCTTCGGGTTGTAGCTCTTCGGGATTCGCAGCCGTGTATCGTCGATCTTCTCGAGCGGGCCTTTCCAGCTAGCCATGACTGACTACTCCCACCATTGTCCGACGAAGTAGAGCTCGGAATCGCCGGGGGCGAACACTGGCGCGTGGCAGAGGAACTCGGCCGGGAAGTAGTCTGGAGTCACATTGCGGCTGTCGGCCCCATCGGCGTCCATCACGTAGATGTCGTACGCGCCCTGCTCCCCAATCGCCGCAACAACATAGACCAGCTTCGTGCCGGAACGAGACCAACTGGCCAGCCCCTGGGCGTAGCCACTGCTGGTCAGCCGTGTCTCATTGGCGCCATTCGAGTCCACGATGAAGAAGTTGTACCGTCCGTGAGTCGTAGATGGGTCTTCGAGCCGCTCGAAGACAATCTTCGTTCCGTCCGGGCTCAACTTCGGGTCATAGTCGCCGATCGGCAGATTGGCATTGCCCCACTGCCCGGCATTGGCCGGATTCGTCACCGGCGCGGCCTGGGTTCCGTCGTCGTTCATCTTCCATATCTTGAACCCGGAGGTGAAGACGATGCTGCCCCCGACCCAGTCAACGTCGCCGTCGTGCGAGCCGGAATCGTAGAGCAGCGTGTCGCCGGTGCCGTCGACGTTCATCACGTAGATATCGAGGTCGGTGCTTCGGAACGAAAGGAACACGATGCGCGTATTGTCCGTCGACCACGCGGGGTACAGATCCCAGACGGAGTTACTGGTCAGCCGCCGGAACTCGGAGCCGTCGGTCCCCACGGTGCAGAGTTCAAGGTGTTCATTGCTGTCGCCGTCAACCTTCTGGGCGAACAACAGTTTCTCGCCAGCGGCGTCCAGCCGCAGGGCCGACGTCTGAATCTCTCTCGGCGTGCTGTAGACCAGACGTACGTCCTGCGTCCCGAGGTGCAACGTGTAGATCCCGTATCTTCCCTCATGCGGCACGGTCCTCGGACCGGGGCCGCAGCCGAAGAGCAGGATGACCGACAGCACGAACAGAATCCGCGGGCTGCAGCTCCTCGGAATTCGCAGCCGGGCGTCGTTAATCCGCTCTAGCGGTCTGTACCACCTGGGCATGGAAAAGTATAGAACTGAGATACGCCGGGTGCAACCGGCGGCTGAGTGCGCCCGCGGACGCTCTTCGCTGCTTGACTCAGGTCTGAAGCAGGCGTAAGCTCCCTGCCTGACCGTTCAAGGAGGAATGCGTGATGACCCGATTTCTGCTTATTCTCACGGCCGGATTGGCTTCAGTCCAGGCTGCCGGTTTCCAGGCGCCCCGTTACCGGTTGATACCCGGTACGAAACTCTGGTACAACGGTGAATTCGATACCAAGAATGCACGCGGCGCAAGCCATAGCAGTCGGTTGCACGAGCACTGGGTGCTCAGCGATTCGGGCGGCGTGTTCAAGGTACTGCTGCGAGTTGTGGACCAGGGCTACAGGACCGATACTGCTGGCAAGCGGAACGACGTACGCCCCACAACCGGCTGGGAGCTGTTTGAGATGACGCCTGACGGCAAGCTGCTGCGCGACCAGTCAACGGTGAGCGTAGACGTGTCCTTATTGTTCCCGCCGTTGCCGGCTGACTCGGCTGCGGCCGTGAGCGGCTGGCAGCAGAAGGGCACGTTGATCGGCTCGGTAGACTCCTACCGGCTCGACAACAAGAGCCTCTCGGACAGCCTGTGGCTCGTGGATCATACCCAGTCGTCGCCGCTCGACATCATCTATGGAGCACCTGCGAACGCAGCACGCATCGTCGTCGACACCAGGCACGGGCTGCCCCTGCGGCGCGAGGGCCGCAGCGTGGACACAGCGAGCAAGAGCGAATCGCGAGCGAATATCAGGCTCGATTCGGTCACTAAATTCGACATCGCGGAACTCCAGCCGCGGTTCCGTGACATCATCGGCTACTTCGACTTGGAAAGGACGTATGAGAAGGAACTTGAGAGCCGCGACCCTGAGGACACCAGCGGAACGGTCGAGAACCGCGGTCTGGCGATGTTGCGGAACGCGCTGCAGCGGGCGCAGGACAGCACGGTCATCGGCCTCCTGAACCAGGACATCAAGCGGCACGAACAGTCAACCGAGTACCAGCTTTCCCGGTTGCGGGCCCGGCTGCAGTGGCGGGGCAAGCCGGCTCCGGCGTGGAAGCTCACCGACCTCGCGGGGAAAGAACACTCACTGAAGGACTACCTGGGCAAGATACTCGTGCTCGACTGGTGGTACAAGGACTGCCCGTGGTGCATCCTCGCGATGCCGGCGCTGACCGAGGTGGCGCAACGCTACGCCGGCCGGGCCGTGGCGATACTGGGGATGAACGTGGATAGGAACCCGGATGACGCCCGGTTCGCGGTCGAGAAGGTCAAGCCGGGTTATCCGAGCCTGCTCGCCGGCAGGGAAGTCGCAAAGGAATACGGTGTGACCGGCTATCCGACGCTCCTCATCGTTGACAAGCAGGGCAAGATCGCGGATGTACATACGGGGTACTCCACGGACCTGACCACCCGTCTGTCCAAGCAGTTCGACGCACTGCTTGGGCCGTAGAGCTCTGTCAGGCTGCTGCGGCGTTTCACTTGACAGCGTCAGGCGGGAAGTTATTCTCTCTGCTGAGAGTGATCCAGCTAACGTGCCGCGTGGATTCCGCAATCCGTTGCGACACGAGAAAAGGGAGGTCTGGTGGCAGAGAACAAAAGTGAGACGGCACAGGCGCCCGCGCCGACCGCAGCATCGAAGAAGCGTGCGAAAACAGTAGGCACCATCGCAATTGTGGCCGGAGTATTGGCAGCCGTGGTCGGACTTGTGGGCGTGTTGACCGGTGGCCGCGGTGTGGACCCGATCGACCTTCTGCTCTTCGCCGGAGGCATGCTGGTGAGCGTGCTGGGTTTTCGCGGCCTGCGCCGAGCCCGCGCGAACTAGCTTCTAGCTACCTCCGGCGCTTCCGCAACGGCTTGGCGTCGCTGCCGCGGCAGTTGACGCGGCTTGTCCCGCGCCCCCACGGGCAGGAAATGGCAGGACTACCGGACATCCTGCGAGGCATGAGGGCATCTCGACACGCGGTGCTCTGATATCTGCCTTCTGACTTGGCCTCAGCGGCCCCTGTCCGACAGTGCGTCTGCGTCCGCCACTCGATCCCTTGATCCCTTTGTCCCTCGTCTCTCGCTCCCTTTTCCATCCACTCGACCACTGGACCACTAGGAGGCCGGCCGAAAAGTCTTGACACGCGTCCTGTTCTATGTTAGTATTGGT
>CAZVCQ010000120.1:0-7842 GCA_964626085.1 uncultured bacterium | reverse complement strand
CACTATACACAACCCTTGCAGGAATGCAAGCTATTTATTGCTCTGATTAGTAAGAACCATTTATGCGCCAATTAGCGGCAATTAAGCCGAATTGCGGCAGCCGTCACTTCCGGGAGTCACAATTCGGCGAAATCCGCCGGAATTCCAGCCGGAATAGGGTAATTGCGCTACCGGGGAATCATCCTTGAGCAAATCAGGCCCAGCCAGTGCACGGGAGGTTGGAATTCCTGATACTCCCTTGAACCTCTCCGCCCTGGAGCCATTGTACGCGCCGCACGAGGAGCCGAACCGGCACCGGGTACGGGCTGAGCAAGCTGGCCAGCCGGCGCAGGTCGTCAAAGGTCGCCGGAGGTCAGATATCGCCATCGTCCAGAATCTGCGGTCGATGGTACGCACGTGGCGCGAGTCTGAGTATGCAGGCGCGTCGGATACAACGCGCGACCTGTTGTATCACTGGTTTGGGCGCGACCATCTGATTGATGCCGGCGAGGGTCAACGGGTGCCGTTCCGCTACTACTTCTGCCAGCGCGAAGCAATAGAAACGCTCATTTACCTCTACGAGTGTCGCCGGATGCGTTCACTGGCTGGTATTGTTGAAGAATTCGGAGGCGAGAACTCGTTTGCCGCAGCGCTGGGCGTGAATCCCGACCAAGATCGGTGGCCCAGGTATGCATTCAAGATGGCCACGGGCGCGGGCAAGACAAAAGTGATGAGTCTAGCCGTTGTCTGGAGCTATTTCCATGCCCTGCGCGAGAGCGACTCACCGCTGGCCCGGCATTTCGTGGTTATTGCCCCGAATTTGACCGTTTATGAACGACTGCGCGAGGATTTCGCGCCGGCTGGCGGCGGACCGGACGTTTTCGCCAAGGACCCGCTGATTCCGGTCGAGTGGCGGGGCGACTGGAATCTGTCGGTCGTCCTGCAGGACGAGGCCGGCGGCACGGCCACGGGCGGGACTCTCTACCTGACCAACATCCACCAGTTGTATGACCCGAACAAGCGCAAGGCCAGCCGCACGCCGAAGATGCATCCTTGGGTGGGGCCGGACGTGTCGCGCGCCAAAGCTCTCGACACGAGCGAGGCGTTACGTGAGCGAGTGACGTCTCACGAACGGGTGATGGTGCTGAACGACGAGTGCCACCATTTGTGGGACCCTGACTCAGCCTGGAACGAAGCGATTGCCTTCCTGCACAACCGTATTGGCGAGCGCACGAGCGGCGGGATTACAGCGCAGCTTGACTTCTCGGCGACGCCCAAGGACAACAACAACCAGCTCTTTCAGCACATCGTGTGCGACGCCCCCCTCGGCGAGGCCGTGGACGCGGGCATTGTGAAGACGCCGGTGATCGGCCGCGGCGAGGGAATGACCGAACGCAAGAGCAACGACGCTTCGGAGCGGTATCAGATGCACCTGTTGCTCGGCTACGCCCGGTGGCTCAAGTCCAAGGAAGAGTGGAGCAAGAACGAGAAGAAGCCATTGATGTTCGTGATGACCGAGAACACCGAGTCAGCAGACTAGATTGCCCAGCGGCTGAACACAGACTCGCTGTTCAAGGACTTGAACGGCAAGACCGTGAACCTGCACACCAATCTCAAGGGCAAGGTGAAGTGGATTGGCGGCAAGGAGCACGGCTATCCGGAGTTCGTGGAGAACGAGACCGACATCAGCGACGATGACCTCAAGGCGCTGCGCAAGCTGTCACGGGAATTGGACTCGGGCAGAAGTCCGTACCAGTGCATAGTCTCAGTCCTGATGCTTCGTGAAGGCTGGGATGTACGCAATGTGACGACGATTGTGCCGTTGAGGCCATACTCGGCTCCAGCCAACATCCTGCCAGAGCAGACCCTTGGTAGAGGATTGAGACGGATGGAACCTAACGACAGGGTAGCCGAGGTCGTTACTGTGGTCGAACACCCCGCGTTCATCAGTTTGTACAAGCAGCAATTGAATCAAGAGGGGCTGCCGATAGAAGTGGTGAACGTAGAAGACGTGCCGAAAACGACGGTCACCATCTTCCCGGACCGCGAACACAAGGACGTCGTTGGCCTCGATATCGCCATCCCGCCGGTCTCCGGTGGGTATAGCCGAGTTCCGACGTTGACCGGCCTGACCATCGAAGACGTGCGGCAGCAGTTCAAGCGGTACAAGCCGTTGCCACTGGGCGAGGCGCGGTCCGAGGAGATTCAGTACGAGGGCAGGGCGCTTCTGACCGATGAGGTCGTAGAGCGAATGAAGATTCGGCTACCGTTGCTTGAAAATGGGGCGGGAGCAGTCTCGTACTTCCGCGAAGAGCTAGAGCACATAACCAGGCTACGCGGCACGCACCCGGTTCTGGCCCCGCTCGTCGATACGTTCCTGACCGAGATTCTCTTCGGGGAGAAGGTCTCGCTGTTCGACCAGCGGCTAGTCTCACGACTGGCAGACGCCGACGTGGCCGAGCACGTGCGCGCTACGTTTGTCCCGCTGATTCTGGCCAGGACGACAGTCAAAGAGGATCGCGCGACAGAAGGCGTGGGGATACAGGTATCGTCGTGGAAGCCGTTTCAGGTCACCCACTCGGCGACACAACCGGCGACGCCGGCATCCAGGACACTCTTCAACCTCGTTCCCTGCAACCGTCAACTCGAAGTGGCAATGTGCCACTTTCTGGACCACGCGTCCGAGGTTGCGGCCTTCTGCAAGAATGCAGGACCTCAGGCACAGCGCATCGACTTCATGACGGCGGCGGGTCGCTTGGCGCTGTACTCGCCAGACTTCCTGGTTAGGCTGGCAGACGGCACGCATATGCTCATCGAGACCAAGGGCCGGGTTGACAAGGATGTCCCACTGAAAGCGCGGGCGGCAATTGCGTGGTGCGAAGCCGCATCTCGCGGCAAGACAAAGTGGGAATATCTCTACGTTGCTGAGGGTGTCTTCCGGCAGTTGGGTTCAGAAAGCCTGCGCGCTTTGCAGAGGCAGTGCCAGCCGACGCTTCAGGACTTAGTACGCGAGCCAGACATTCCGCAGTTGACCTTTCAGTTTGGTGATGCCGCGGGCGCTCCGGCAGTTGATGCGTTCCTCCGGCCCGACGAGTTCGCGCGACTGCCGCAGTACTACCAGAGTGGAGTCTTGCAGGCGATCGCGCTGTTCCAGTTCCTTGAGAAGAAGGGGAACATGCCGTTTGCGCCAGTGTTCACGGCGCTACTTGGACCGCTCGACGAGGCGGCGCGGGGTGTGTTGGTTGACATGCTGACAGCAGCCCTGCCGACCGAGAGCGCGGCGCAACGGAGCTACTTCGAGCCGTCTCTTGATGCCGTCCCGCCCGACGACGCCAGCTTCATTAGGCGGCAGGCCGCTAATCTGAAGAGGACGCTGGTTGACCGCAATGGCGTCATGCCCATCGGTCTACTGAAGTGGTGCTTGGAGTATGCCAAGGCGTCAAAGAGGGAGCTTGGCGGCGTGTTCCGTGCAGTCAAAGACGGGTTCGCGTCCGTGGCGAGGAGCGACCTCACAGAGTTGCTGGGTCGCGTGTACGACTTCCGCAATCAGTACGTCGCCCACCAGAAGGAGGAGCTTAGGGATGTCGAACAGACAAGGCAGGCAATGCGAAAATGGATTTCGTGCCTGTACCGGGTCTGGGCTCTCCACAACTAGCCATGATTGCCAGGGACACTGACCGGATTGGGCATGTGATGCGGCGGCCCGGACAGGAAGGGTAACGGTGACACAAGATGAAACCCTGCCCGCCCAGCGCGTTGGGAAAGGATGAAGGGTGAGGGATGAAGGGGCAACGAAGAACGAAGAACGAAGAACGAAGAACGAAGAACGAGAAGGTCACCTCGCGCCAATGGTCACTCCCGCCGCGTCCCGCGTGCTGCTCGTGAGTCAGTAGCGACAGCATGATTCTCTCGATACTCGCTACAATCGCGTTGCTCGGAGCCGCCGGAGAAGGAGCGACGTACATTCGTGCCGGGAACGTGTTCGATGGGGAGAGGTTCATCGGCAGCCGGGTGATAGTCGTCGAGGACGGACTGATAGAGGCGGTTGAGGATAGCGGATTCGCAGTTCCCGCCGGCGTGGCCGTTATCGAAGCGGCGGATGCTACTGTCATGCCGGGGCTGATTGACGGTCACATTCGTTTTATGGCTGCGGCGAAGCCCTATGTGGACAGTATCGAGAAGAACGGTTGGGGCAGGCTCGCAGCCGAGGAGGTGTCGGCTTTCCCGGACAACCGCAGGCACCTGCTGATGAACGGAGTCACCGGGATAATCGACATGGGCGCTCCAATCGCGACGTACCGCGGCCTGCGCAAGTCCCTGGACAAAGGCAGCATCGTCGGGCCGGAGTTGTACTTCCCCGGCCCACTGATAACCGCGCCCGGCGGCCATCCGGCCGGTACGACATACGTGGGCGAGCATGACCTGATTGACTTGGCAACGTTCCAGACGAACGACACGGGGATAGTGCGACAGAAGGTCGCGGCCCTGGCGAGGGATGGCGCGGACTTCATAGCGATTGTCTACGACCGGACGCCGTACCCGGGGCGGGAGGTGCCTCGGCTCAGGCTGGAGGTGGCAGAGGCGGCAATTGCCGAGGCGCACCGGCGCGGGCTCAAGGTCTTCGCGCATGTCGGGTCCGAGGAAGAGGCGGGGGACATGGTCCACGCCGGGGCGGACGGCATCGAACACGGATTCAAGAGCACGTCCGACAGCCTCCTTGCCGAGATGGCCGCACGCGGCGTCTTCTTCACGCCGACAATCTGCGCCTACGTTCACAGGGCGCAGGCTGTAGTACAAGACATGAAGCAGACGTTGCGGCGGGCCTGGGAGCTCGGGGTGCCGCTGGTTGTCGGCACGGACTATCCCGCGTCCTGCGGAGATAACTGCGGTGACGATATCTTCACGGAGATGAGGATGTTTGAGGAGGTCGGCATCCCGCGACTCGCGGTGCTGCAGGCTGCAACATCCGACCCGGCCCGCAAACTCGGCCGGGCCGAAGAGCTGGGCCGGATCGCGCCCGGCTATCGTGCCAACCTGGTCTTCATCCGGGGTTCGGCCGACGCCGGCACGCTGAGCGCAGACCGTGTCACGCGGGTGATGCTCCATGGCAGGACGGTGGTGCAGGATGGGCGGGTTTGCACGGACTGCGAGGACGGCTTTCGTGAGACGTCGCTTTCTTTCCTGGGCTACCCCTACTGGGACCCGTTGCTTTCGGTGCTGGTCGGCGCGAGTGCAACCGACTTCGACCTGTTCCGGACCGGCATCGCCGCTTCAGCCGACGTCCTGTTCAGTGTCCGCAATATGTGGTTCGCCAATGTGGCTCTCGATTTGCCAAGCCCGGTGCCGCGCACTGCGCTTCGCACCGGCGCACACTTCGACAACCAGAACCGTCTGTTCTACGGCCTCGGTAACAATACCGGGCTCGGGGATACGACCGAGTACTCGAATCTCATATTCAGGGAATGGGCCAGCGGCCGGACGCGAATTCTCGGGCCGTGGAAGGCGCTGAGTACGGTAGTTCTGGACCAGTCGACGCTGAGCCCCTACCACCACGGCAAGGCGCTGCCTGATACGTTGGCCGGCAACAGCGGGGGAGACGAAGTGGCGGTGTCGCTGGCCTTGGCGCACGACACTCGGGACCATCAGACCAACCCGTGGTACGGCCACTACATCAGCGTCGGCGCGCAGGCCGCGCCCGCCTTGCTGTCGCACGGTCACAGCTTTCAGAAGGCTACCTTCGATGCCCGGGGATATGTGTCGCCGGTACACAGGCACATTCTGGCCGGCCGGCTGCTCTGCCAGCAGGCATTTGGCGACGTGCCGTTCCATTACCTCCCGGAGTTCGGCGGAGATACTCTGGGCCGTGGCTACCTGCCTTTCCGATTCCGCGACCGGGTATCGGTCATCGGACAACTGGAATACCGGTTCCCGATATGGTCATTCATCAGCGGCGTGGCGTTCGCGGACCTCGGGCAGTTCCAGCCCGCCATCGGCAAGTTTAGCATTGACGGCTTCCACCCTTCGGTCGGGTTCGGTCCGCGCTTCTGCTTCGGGCCAAACGAGAGCTCGATGATTGGCATCGATGTCGGGTTCACGCCCGAGGGCTGGAACCTGGTTCTGCACAACGGGCAGGTGTTCTAGGAAAGGGGTCGAGGGATCAAGGGATAGAGGGATCGAGTGGCGGAAGCCGGGAGCGAAGTCTTACCACCAAGGCACAAAGACACAAAGAGGAAGGGATGGACCTTTCGTGCCTTCTGTCGTTTCGAGAGCAGGCGTCCTCGCCGGAGTCGAGAAATCTCGCCTGAGGAGGCCTCAAGGGACCGAGCGGCGGAAGTCAAACATGTGATACGGCGAGGGGCGGCGCGAGCCGCCCCTCGTTTCTCACGGACGCCGGCTAGGTGCGGGCCGAGAAGCTGACGTTGTCGAGCAGCAGGCACGGGAAGCGCCCGCCGTTCCCGTCCCACAGGGTGTCGCCGACACCGACTACGTTGTTGAGGTCGTCGTAGACGTTGCCTGAGACCATCGCGTCTTTGACGATGCCGACGATCGCGCCGTCCTCGACCCAGAGCCCGGGCGCGAGGCCGACCGAGTATTCTCCGTTGAGGCGGTTGCCCGAATGCGCGCCCATCGCGCCGGCCACGATAACACCCCGACCCATCAGTTTGAGCAGGTCGGCGAAGGAGTGCTCGCCGGGCGCCAGCACCAGGCGCCGGAGTTTCGGGCGGGGCCGCGACATGACGTCAGCGCGATAGCCGTGGCCGGTTGGTTCGGTCCCGGTCTTGCGGGCGTAGAACCGGTCGTTGTAGTAGCCCTTGAGCACCCCGCGTTCGAAGAACCGGAGGTCGCGGCAGGGCGTTCCTTCGTCGTCGAATGCCCGGGCATTGGGCAGGGAGTCGTCGAGCGGCTCGTCGCTGAGAGTGAGCTGCTCGCTCAGTATCTTCTCGCCGAGCCGGCCGGCCAGGGGCGAGACTTTCTCGTACACCGCCTTGGCGCAGGTCGCTTCGTCCAGGCGCCAGACGAGCGCAGCGGTTGTTTCAGGCAGCAAGAGCACGCGAGTCCGACCCGCCGTGCCTTTGACTTCCTTCCCCGACGCGTTGTAGGTGTCGGCGATGAACTGCAGGTCCGCGTCGGGCAGCGGCTTGAACCCTTTGGTCACGGACACGCGGTGAATCTGGGCGTAGGTGCCCGGGTACAAGCTGCCGGCGCTGACGACGCAGTAGGTCGAGCGGCAGCGCGCGTCGACGCCGCTGCTGGTCAGCACCCGCACGTCGTCGGTCCCGCGGCCGGCGACGCAGTTCACCTGGCCCTTGACCCGGCTCGAAAGGCAGTCGACAATTCGCCGGCACTCTTCGACCAGCACCTCATTGCCGCCGACGTATTCGGCGGCGGTGTCGAGCTGCGGCAGCTCCACCGGCAGCGGCAGGTCGCCGGCCGCTTCGACCCCGCCGGCCAGCGCCGCCAGTGCGTCCTGCACCAGTCCATCGCGGTCGATGAGATTGCGGGTGTAGGCAAGGCCCTGTTTGCCGTTCTTGACCACGGCCAGGGCCGTACCCGAGTTCAATCCGCTGTCCGCGCTCTTGAGCCGGCCGTCCTCGAACCCGACGGTGTCCTCCGAACTGCTCGTGCCGTACACGGTCACGGCGTCGGCCTGCTTGCGGGCGATCTTGAGCAGTTGTTCCATCATTTACCTCCCACTACTACGCTGTCGACCAGCACGTGCGGCGCGCCGTTGCACGACCGGAAGTTCATCTGGTACTTGCCGCACCCGCCGACCTCGCGCAGGGTCAGGTCGTTGCCTACCGCGCTGATGCCTTTGAGGGTCGCGTAGAGGTTGCCCGAGATGTTGATGTCGCGGAGCATCCG
>CAZVCQ010000119.1:0-7859 GCA_964626085.1 uncultured bacterium | reverse complement strand
AACTGCGTGTTACACGGAATGTCCTTGACGTCATCGGGGCTCGGCTGGCGCACGACGGTCCCGATCCCGCGGTCGGCGGCGACCGTCAGCCAGGACATCCCGGGCTGCTGCTTGTTCGCCAGAATCGCGCTGATGACCTTCATGCTGTCGTCACCGTTCACGCCGATTATGTCGCCGGCATCGGTCAGGTACGACGGGATGTTGATCCGGCGGCCGTTCACCGTAATCAGGCCGTGCCGAACGAACTGCCGCGCCTGGCCCCGGGAATTGGCGAATCCCATCCGGAACACCACGTTGTCGAGTCGCCGTTCGAGCAGGATGACGAGCGTCGCCGCGGTATTCTTGCTCTTTGCCGCCTTGGTGAAGTAGTTGTGGAACTGCGTTTCGAGGATGCCGTACATCATCCTTAGCTTCTGCTTCTCACGTAGCTGGATCGAATAGGCCGACACCCGGCGCCGTCCCCGCACCTCAGGCATCTCTCCGCGCTTCATCAACGTGCACTTGTCCGAAAGACACTTGTCGCCACGCAGGAACAGCTTCTCCCGGCTCTTCCGGCACTTCTTGCACTTCGGTCCGATGTACCTTGCCATCTGTCCTCGCTTCCCGTTACACCCGACGCTGCTTCGGAGCCCGGCAGCCGTTATGCGGAATCGGAGTGATATCGCGGATGGAGATTATGTCGAGGCCGGCGTTCTGCAACGAACGGATGGCCGACTCGCGGCCCGGCCCGGCGCCGCTGACCCGGACTTCGAGCCGCTTAACACCCAGCGAGCCCGCTTCCTTTGCGGCGGCCTCTGCGCACAGGCCTGCGGCGAACGGAGTACCCTTCTTCGAGCCCTTGAATCCTACCCGGCCCGAGCTCGACCACGAAACCACCGCGCCGGTCGGGTCCGCAATGGTCACGATCGTATTGTTGAAGCTGGTATTCACGTGGGCGACGCACAGCAGCGGAACCTTCTTACGGGCTGACTTGCGCGCCATTACGCCTTGCCTCCAGCCGCCGGCTTGGCCGCGGCTGCCGGCTTGGCTCCCGGCGGCGGCGACTTGACCTTGATGACGCCGGTCGTCTTCCGCGGGCCCTTGCGCGTGCGGGCGTTCGTCCGCGTCCGTTGGCCGCGCACCGGCAGCCGCCGGCGATGCCTCTCGCCGCGGTAGCTGCTTATTTCGATGTAGCGTTTGATGTTGCCGGAAATGTCGGCCCGCAACTCGCCCTCGACTTTGTAGCTTCCGTCGATCTCCTTGCGGATGGCGGCCACCTCGTCGTCACTCAGATCCTTCGTGCGACGAGTCGGGTCAATACCGGCTGCGGTCAGAATCCTGCGCGCCGTGCACTGGCCGATGCCGTAGATATGCGGCAGCGCGTATAGAATCGCTTTATTGTCGGGCAGGTCGATACCCGCGATACGAGCCAAACGGACCTCCTGTCGTTGCCGAAATCAGAAGAATTGCACTTCTAGCTTAGCTTGTAAGCTGTAATGTATAGCAGATTTAGGCGTGATGTCAAGCGAAAAACCCCTTGACGGCCACGAACCCAAAAGACCGCTTTCGGCCCGGGCCGATCGAACCCAACGCACTCCCCCTGAGGCAAACCGCTTGCCTGCTCTCCACCTGGTGGAATCGATTGACTCAGAGGGCTCCGTCCGAGCACGCATTGTGCTTGACACATGGAAACACAGACATAGAATACTCGCGTTGATTTGCTGAGTGCGGGCACGCAGAACACACCGAACGTGCAGGCACGTCCCGAGGTGCACTACGACCCTGCTAAGGACACAGCGTATGACCGTCGCAATGGTCGGATGACGGGCAACGGGCTTCGTAAGGAGGAAACATGGTGCGGAAACTGGCAGTCCTGATCGCCCTGGCGTTGATGTTCCTGCCTGCGTTGGCAGCGCAGAGCGAGAAGCCGGCCGCCATTCGGGCGATGAACACCGGGAAGGAACATCTGAGGAGAGACGAGTTCGGGATGGCTATCAAGAATTTCACCACTTACGCCGCGTTGGAACCGGGAAAGAAACACCCCTATGACCTGCTAGCGTGCGCCTACCTGAGGACGGACAGCCTGGACTCTGCGTTGAAGATCATCGCGAAGTCGCAGCAGATCGATGCCGACGAGCATACCGGCTATTTCGCGAACTGGCTGCAAGGCATAGTTCTGCTCCGTCAGGACAACGTGGCCGGAGCGGATTCCACCCTGGCCAAAGCCGCCCTAGGTTCACCGCCCGTCGCAGGACGACGCATCGCCAGGGCCCGGCAGTATACTGACTCGCTCTTCGCCGGGGAAGGAGACACTGAGCAGTCGAGCGAGCTATATCGACTGAAGCTGGCCGATCTACTTCTTGACGAGTGCGTCGACCACCAGCTATTCGGCGAGCAGTAGACGGTCCCCGACTTCATGGCCGTCAGCCTACGGCTGGCTGGCAGATGCTAGTGCGTCAGGGTGATCCGGGCCGCTAGCTGTACTGGGTCCGTCCGGACAATTGTCAGGCGGGCGAAGTAACTGCCCGCAGGCAGGCTCCGGCCTTTGTCGCCTGAACCATCCCACTCGAAGCTGTGCCCGCCAGCCGGCAGCCGGACCTCTGCCCAAGTCCGAACCGGTCTGCCCGCCAGGTCGTAGATGACCAGTCGCGCCGATCCTGCTTCCGCCAGCCGGATGCTCAGCCTTATCCCATCCTTTGTGCGCACAACTTCGAGCCGCTCGTTCTGCAGGCACCGGGATTCGGCAACGCCGGGTAGAGGCGGCAAGCCCGCAGTGAAAATCAGGACCGGCAGATCGGTTGAAGGCAAGCCAAGCGCCGCAATGATTGCAGTTCTTTCACTCGGTGCAGTCGGTGCCGTCAGTCGGCCATGGAGCCCGAGCGCGTGTGCTTCCATCAAGTACTGGAACCCGACGAAGCCAGGTTCGAGCATCATCCACGCGTCGGTCGTGTCGCTGACACAGACCACGATGTAGACCGGCGCGGTAGCGGGAAGGCGCGGGCAGGCACCCCGTAGCGAATCGCGGCGGTCGCCTGACGTCACCGCCTCAAGCCGATGGTCACTCGTCGAGAGGTCCGTGCCCGGCGGCAGCCGGTTGTGGTACCGCTCAACCCCAACGTCTCGAACCAGGTATATCTTCCTCGTCAAGTAGTAATAGGCTACCGCCGAGGGAACCGTGAGCCCGCGCTTGCCGGTCGGCAGATGGGGCGTAACTCCATAGCCGGCCCAAAGCAGCTGCGAAACCGCTGACAACGACAGACCCGCTGGGTCGAACACGGTATCCTGACCCAGGCCGCTGATGAGCAACTCAAATGTGTCGGCCCCGTCGGTCGTGGGCTGCGGCAGCGTCGAGTCCGACGAAATCGCCACGCACGAGTCGGTCAGCCCGCTCACCGACATCCGGCCGAACACGTCCACCATGTTGATGGTATGGGTGGGATTCCAGTTGCTGTTTGCGTAGTTGGCTGCGAACGCCATCGGGCAGGATATGACGGTGCCGCTGCCGTGAACCCAGAACGCGTCGCCGGCGAGCAGCCCGGCCTGAACCGCCAATCCCGCCTCCTCGTTCCGCTCAACCGCAATGCCGACCTCGAAGGCAGAATTGGCGCTGTAGCGGTGGTTGCCGGCAAGGTGGACGTTCAGAACGTGGGCAGCGGAGTCATAGAGATAAACATTGGTCGGGGTCGCAACGTAGATCTCGCGGTAGCTACCACCGAAGGATGGCACCCGACTCATCGCCCAGAGCACATTTGACAGCACGGTATCGGACAGCGAACTCGTGAACCCCGAGTGCGCCGAGTACCGGCTGTTGGAGGTGACTTCGAATGAATTGCCGTGAATCACCGGCGGCGGCAGGCTCTCTACCTGCGCGAAGGCAGCTGTTCCCGCGACGACGACTAGCATGGAGAAACCAGCGATGAGCTTCATGCCTCAGTCTACGGCGACGCGTGCGGGTGTCAAACCACAGCCATTGCCCGACGCCCGGACCGGCGGCTCAACGCCGGCACGCCTGATTGCTTGACACTCCTGTCTTCTCCAATATACTGACCATCCGGCACGAGGGCCGCGGCCGTAGCGGCCTCCGCCGGCACGTCACGCAGGACATCATCTATACTTAACAGCGATTCTGCAAAGGAGGAATCAGTAATGGCCGAAGAGCAGATATTCCATCCCTCGAAGGAGTTGGTCGAGAACTCCAACATCATGGCCTTCATGAAGAAGCACGGCATCGCGGACCTCGACGCTCTCTTGAAGCGGGCCGAAGACTTGAACTGGTACTGGGGCGAAGTCGCCAAGGACCTGGAGTGGTTCAAGCCGTTCGACAAGGTACTGGACGATTCGGACGCGCCCTTCTTCAAGTGGTTCACCGGCGCGAAGTTCAACATCACCCACAACTGCCTTGACCGGCACCTCGCAACCGAGGTCAAGGACAAGGTCGCCTACATCTACCACCCCGAGCCGCTGGACCAGCCGGTGGAGCGTTGGACCTATGCGATGCTGCACGCGGAAGTGAGCAAGCTGGCCAACGCCATGAAGAAGCTCGGCGTCAAAAAGGGCGACCGCATCACCATCTTCATGCCGATGATTCCGCAACTGCCGGTGGCGATGCTCGCCTGCGCGCGCATCGGCGCAATCCACTCGGTGGTCTTCTCCGGCTTCTCCTCTTCGTCGCTGCGCGACCGCATCAACGACGCCGAGGCCAAGATTCTCATCACGACCGACGGCGCCTATCGCCGCGGCAAGCTCGTCACGCTCAAGACGAACGCGGACCCGGGCCTGGCCGAGTGCCCGTCAATCCAGAACGTCATCGTCTACAAGCGCGCCGGCAACCCGGTCGAGATGAAGCCGGGCCGCGACCTCTGGTGGCACGACATCACCGCCAATGAGTCGGCCGAGTGCCCGGCTGAGCAGCTCGATGCCGAGGACCCCCTGTACATGCTGTACACTTCAGGCACGACCGGCAAGCCCAAGGGCATCGTCCACGTCCACGCCGGCTACGCGGTCGGCACCGCCTCGACGCTGAAGTTCGTCTTCGACATCAAGCCGAACGACATCTGGTGGTGCGCGGCCGACATCGGCTGGGTTACCGGCCACTCCTACATCGTCTACGCCCCGCTGATGCTCGGCGCGACTTCCATCATGTACGAGGGCGCGCCCGACTTCCCGGCCCCGGACCGCTGGTGGTCCATCGTCGCGAAGGAGAAGGTCACGATTCTCTACACGTCGCCCACCGCCATCCGCATGTTCATGCGCTTCGGCGAAGACTTCCCGAAGAAGCACGACCTGACCTCGCTCCGGCTGCTCGGTTCGGTCGGCGAGCCGATTAACCCGGAGGCCTGGCGCTGGTATCGGGAGAACATCGGCCTGGGCAAGCTGCAGATTATGGACACGTGGTGGCAGACCGAGACCGGCACGTTCATGATTTCACCCCTGCCCATCACGCCGCTCAAGCCCGGTTCGGCCACTCGGCCCCTGCCCGGAATCCTGGCCGACGTGGTCACCGGCGAAGGCAAGCCGATTAAGCCGATGGAAAACGGGTTCGGCGTGCTCCTCAAGCCGTGGCCCGCGATGCTGCGCACCCTGTACAAAGACCCGCAGCGGTACAAGGACGCCTACTGGTCCCGGTTCCCGGGCAAGTACCTGACCGGCGACTCCTGCACGCGCGACGCCGACGGCTACTTCTGGTTCCGCGGCCGCGCCGATGAGGTTCTGAACGTGGCCGGCCACCGCTTGAGCACCGCCGAAATCGAGTCCGCGCTGGTGGCCCATACCGCGGTCGCCGAGGCCGCGGTCGTCGGCGTGCCGGACGAAATCAAGGGCGACGTGCCCAAGGCCTACGTCACGCTCAAGATCGGGTTCGAGAAGAGCGAAGCGCTCAAGGAAGAACTCAAGAAGTGGGTGTCGAAGGAAATCGGCCCGATTGCCCGGCCTGATACAATCGAGTTCCGGGACAAGCTGCCCAAGACCCGCTCGGGCAAGATCATGCGCCGGCTGCTCAAGGCCGAAGCCCTAGGCAAAGACGTCGGCGACGTCTCGACGCTCGACGAGTAATGGAACAACCTGAATCGGAAGGTTCAGGCCCGTTAATACCGGCAGGGGCACGCATTGTCGTGCCCCTGCCCCTTTTCCACGGCAATCCCGGTCGCACGACATCAAGGAGGCACGGACATGACTGACCCAACGCCGAAAGTGTTCAACCGCTGGCTGGTCGTCGCCGGCGGCATCCTCGTCCAGCTCTGCCTGGGCGCCATTTACGCCTGGTCGGCCTTCACTCGCAAGCTCGAGGCGGCACCCTATGCATTCACGCGTACGCAGACCCAGATCGTATTTGCGCTCGGCCTGCTGAGCTTCGCCGTCGTGATGGCGCTCATCGCCGGCCGCTGGCAGAAGAAGGTTGGCCCGCGCGTCGTCGCCCTGACCGGCGGCATCGTCCTCGGACTGGGCTACGTCATCGCCGGCCTTGCCGGCAGCAGCTTCATCGGCATCCTGCTTGGCGTCGGCCTGCTCGGCGGCGCCGGCATCGGGCTCGCCTACGTCTGTCCCATCGCCGCCCTCGTCAAGTGGTTCCCGGACAAGAAGGGACTGATTACGGGGTTGGCAGTTGCCGGCTTCGGCTTCGGCGCTCTCATCTGGGTCAAACTCACCGGCGGCTTCCAGTTCGGCCCGGTCAACCTCACCCCGGGCTGGACCGGCCTCTACGGCATGGGCTGGAACCCCAACCAGGTCTTCATCCTCTACGGCATCCTGTTCGCGGTGCTCGTCGGCCTCGGCGCCCTGCTGATGGTCAACCCGCCCGAAGGCTGGCTGCCCAAAGGCTACACGCCGCCCCCCGCCACGCACGCAGCGACAACCGGCGGCCGTGACTTCACCGCCGGCCAGATGGCCGGGACCCCACAGTTCTGGATGCTGTTCCTGACGTTCCTGATGGGCGCGACTGCCGGGTTGATGGTCATCGGTGTGATCAAGCTCTTCGGCGTCGATGCGCTGACCGAAGGTGGCATGGCCGCGGCCCGGGCCGACGTCATCACCGGCACCGCGATGGGCCTGTTCTATGCGCTCTTCAACGGCCTCGGCCGTATCGTCTGGGGCGCCGTCTCCGACAAGCTCGGCCGCAAGGGCTCGATCATCCTGATGAGCCTGCTCCAGGGCGTGATGATGATCCTGTTCTTTTTCATCGGCGGCAAGGAGGTCGGGCTCTACATCGGCGCGGCCATCATCGGCTTCAACTTCGGCGGCAACTTCGCCCTCTTCCCGGCCGCGACCGCCGACTACTTCGGCAACCGCAACGTCGGCACAAACTACCCGTGGGTCTTCATGGCCTACGGCGTCGGCGGTGTGGTCGGGCCGCTGCTCGGCGGCATGATGGGCGACGCCAGAACGTGGATGTGGGCCTTCATACCGGCCGGCATCGCCTGTCTGGCTGCCGCGGCAATGATGTTCTTCCTCAAGCCACCCAAAACGAGAATTCAGAGCGCTTAGAAAGGAATCCCGCCCGTGAAGAAACTATCTCCGGCTGAAATTGAACAACTCGTCGCCAAGGCCAAGAAACCTGCGGCCGACGCGATGCTGCTCCATCCGTTCTACAAGGGCAAGTACCAAACCGTGCCCAAGTGCTGCATCCGTGACTTCAACGACTTCGCCATCTGGTACACACCGGGCGTGGCTGCGCCGTGCAAGGACATCCAGGCCCACCCCGAAAAGTCGTTCGAGCACACCAACCGCGCCAACACCATCTGCGTGCTGACCGACGGCACGCGTGTGCTGGGCCTCGGCGACATCGGACCTGAGGCGTCGATGCCCGTGATGGAGGGCAAGGCCATCCTCTTCAAGTACCTCGGCGGCGTCGACTGCGTGCCGATTGCGTTGCGCACCAAAGACCC
>CAZVCQ010000118.1:0-7958 GCA_964626085.1 uncultured bacterium | reverse complement strand
TCACAAAGTGGCTCCCGGAGTTCACCACGTAGGCCTTGCTCGTCACCGGGTTCACGGCCACGGCCGTCGGCTCAATCCCTGCCGGCAGTTGGATCTGGAATCCATCCCAGGCATGTAATAGCGTCACGTCGTAGCTTGTCCAGTTCGCGACGTAGACCTTGGTCGCGACCACGTCCACGGCCACCGCAACCGGGTTCACGCCCGCGGGCACCGTGGTTGTGGTATTGGTCGCGCCGTCGATGATCGTTAAGTTGTTGCTGTGGTAGTTGGCGACGTAGATCTTGTTCGTGACCGGGTTGACCGCCAGGGACCGGGGCTGGTTCCCCACCGCCACGGTCGTCGTGTCGCCGGTCGTGCCGTCAATCACGGTCACGTCGTGGCTTTCACAGTTCGCGAAGTAAACCTTGTTCGTTCTCGGATTCACCGCCACCGCGAAGGGGTTGCCCCCGGCGGGCAGCGTTGCCTTCAGGTCACTGGCTCCATCGATGACCGTCACGTTGTTGCCGAGCCAGTTCACGACGTAGACCTTGTTCGTGATCGGGTTCACCGCCAGGGCCCATGGGGTCGTATCCGTGGGAACCGAGGCCGTATCGAGGGTTGCGCCGTCGATGACTGTCACGCTGGCACCGCCCTGGTTCGCGACGTAGACCTTGTTCGTGACCGGGTTCACTGCTACCGCAAAAGAGCCGGTGCCGGCCCAGGCCGTATCCACGCCGTTGGTCGCGCCGTCAATCTCAATCACCTTGCCGTTGCCGCCGCCTGCGACATAGATCTTGTTCGTGACCGGGTTCACCGCTATGGCATCAGGGCCGGCGCCTACGGGCACCGTGGTTGTGGCGTTGGTCGCGCCGTCGATAACCGTTACATTGTCGCTGGCGTAGTTCACGACATATATCTTGTTGGTGACCGAGTTCACCGCCAAGGCCCAGGGCAGTGCTCCGACCGACACCGTTGCGGTGCTGTCGGTTGCGCCGTCGATCACCGTCACATCGTCGCCATCCTGATTCGCGACGTAGATCTTGTTCGTGACCGGGTTGACCGCGAGAGCACGAGGATGGAGACCCGCGGATATGGTCTTGGTGCTGTTGGTCGCGCCATCGATTATCATCACGTCTCCCACTACAAGGCTGTCACCCCACTCGGCAACGTAGACCTTGTTCGTGACCGGGTTCAGCGCCACCGCGTAGGGTAGCCGACCAGCAGCCACCGTCGTCCTGTGGTTGGTCGCGCCATCGATCACCGTCACATTGTCGCTGCCCTTGTTCGCGACGTAGATCATATTCGTGACAGGGTTCACCGCTACGGCCACAGGTATTTGGCCTGCAATCACGATCGTCTTCCTATTGGTCGCGCCATCTATGACCGTCACGTAGTCGCTGAGCTCATTGCCGATGTAGATCTTGTTGGTCACCGGGTTCAACGCCACGGAACTGGGGAACAAACCTACCGGTACCGTGGCGGTGACCCAATCCGCCGACGCGGTGCCGATGAACGCGGCGACCACCAGGCAGACCGTCAACATCCCGATATTGCGGAACTTCGTTGATATCATCGTTCCTCCATACTCTTGCAGGCCGAGATGGACTGCACGGAGAGTGCCTCCGGCGACCTGTCGCTACCGCCGGAGTCACAGGAGATTGTCTCCATGCAGAGACAGTCCCTTGCGGCGTTAGGCAGGTCGCACAAGGATAGCCGTCAGCCCACCCTTGTCAACAGCAGGGGCGAGCTTGCACTCGCCCCTGCTGGTCTTGCCATTCTGCTCTCCGTGTCTCTACCTTAACCTCGACCTTAGCCTTTCCTCACTACCTCGTCACGACTGCTTTCTTCACCGACCGGAAGCCCGGCGTGTCGAGACGATAGAAGTAGACGCCGTACGGCACCTGCTTGTCGCCGGCGTCGCGCGCATCCCAGCTCACCGAGTAGTTCCCGGCCGGCTGGTTCCCGCTTGCGAGCATCCGGACAGGCCTGCCAGCGGCGTCGTACACGCCCAGACTCACATCGCCGGCAGCCGGCAGCGCGTAGCTGATCCGGGTGTGGCCGTGGACCGGATTCGGCTCGCAGGCGGCAAGCGAGGGCTGCACCGTGATCGGGACTGAAGTCGCGCTCTGCTGCCCTTCGCCCCCGAACCCCTTCAGGCTGATCTTCCTGTAGCATACGTCGTAGTAAGCCGAAGACCAAATCACGTGCGCGTACGGTATGAGCGAATCCCCCTCATCATCGTACCAGTTCTGGAACACGACGTGCGGGAAATCAGCGTGGGCGGTCGTGTCCACAACAGTGTCGATTGTGCCGAAGTCGATGCAGGCGACGATGTGGTGGTGGGAAGCCCCGAGAGTTGCGCTCCAGGTCACTACCGCCGTATCGCCCAAAGCGATAGTGGGATACTCGGAGCTATAGTTGGCGTTGTTGCTCAGATTCTGCATGTCCTGCCATTCGCCCCCTGACCACTCGCGAGCATAGATATCATAGATGTCAGGGTCCTGCGCGACCCGTTTTTCCCAGACAACGACGGTCCGGCCGCGTTCAGCGCAGATGCTGGGGCGCCGCGACACGGAGCCTGACATGCCGTATTGGTAGGTCCAGAGTGGGGCTATGCCCGAGCCCCTGCCATCGACGCAGTAGGCATAGCGGATGTCATCATCGTATTCGTTCTCCCACACGACAAGGACGCGGTTCGAATCCGCCGTATAGGGTTCAATCGCAACCGCCGGGTCGCCAACAGCGTACTGGAAGTTCGCGAGCGAGCAGACCGTTACTGTAGTCCCATTGAACTTGGTCAGGATGATATTGCCCACGCCTCCGCTCGTAACACTGAACACGGAATAGACAATGCCTGCGGTGGTTGACGAAGCACCCGCGAGACAGGCCGGACCAAGTGTCTGGTTTGCTCCGGCCGTGTACAGGGTCTGCGGGATCCACGAACCGCCGCTGTAGTAGTAAAGGTCCTGGCGATCGTAGCTGAAAAGCGTCTGCGGCTTGCGAGCGACGATCCAGCGTTTGTCGGTCGAGTCGGCAGCGATTGCGGGATAGTCGTGGTCTTCAATCACCACAAACTGGTCCCAGTCCTCTCCGCCTTCGGAGAGGTCGCCCCTCACATCACCATCGTCATAGTAGACATAGAAGAGGCTGTCAGTACCCTCTTTCAACAACAGCTTTGCGCCGTTGTTGATCTGCGTTGCGTAGTCGATGCCGGATGCTGGTGTGCTCAGCGCGACTATCATGACTGCAATCGTAATTGTCAAACGTCTCATTACTATCTCCTATCGGAATCGGTCATTCTCTGAATCCTGCCAAGGGTTTTGTCCTTGACTTCTGTTTTCGGACTTGCTACTCTGTGACTGACGGGCAGCGACAGAACGCAAGTTCTACCTGTTTATCTTGGCGGATCTGCAGGCGCTGCCCCTTTTCTTATTCAGGGGTCGTTGGCACACACGGCAAGAGCTAGCCCATGCCACACCCCCGCGGCAGAACCTGAGTGACTCGCATCAATCCACCAAGAGAATCTTCGCGACTTTCGCAGCAGCGCAGTTTGTGACGAAATAGACGCCCGGGCTGAGGCGGCGAACGTCATTCGCGCCCGACGTGAGCTCCAGCACCCTTCGGCCGCTGATGTCGAGCAGTGAGAGCCTTGGGACACGATCCGAAACGCCGGACGTTTCGGTCATGTCCCGCGGCAGGAAGAGGACGCCGCGGAAGACGGTCGGTCGGACGTTAATCGTTCTGCGTTCATCGTTCATCGTTTCCTCGACTCCGCCTGCGAGGCCAATCCTGTATACCGGATACACTTCGAGGTTGCCCGCAAATGGCGTCCCGAGGCCGAGGTTGTTCGTAGTCGCTGCCTGGCCTTCGAACGGCACGCAGCAGACGAAGTTCTCGCCAGGAATCAGCGTGTCACTTCCCCAGTTGTAGCTCCATGTGACCGAGTCGGTCCCAGCGCCGGAGAGAATGGTCGCCCAGTCCCAAGCTGCCTGGCTTGTGTTCAGCCGGTTGCCGATGCCCATCGTTGCGGTGCGGCTGGGAATCGAGCGGTTCACACCCTTGCCGGTCAGGCTCGGACGGGCAAGCGACGTCGTGTCGCCCGGCAAGCGGTTGAATTCCACTCGCACCCTCGAGTCGTTGGCCGGCGCATCTGTGATCACTCGCAACCCCCCGCCGGTCACGTAGGCCTTGTTCGTGACCGGGTTCACCGCTACGGTGAGCGGCTCCGTGCTACCTATGTCCACTAGAGTCGTGTCATTGGTCGCGCCGTCGATCACGGTTAACTCGCGGTCGTCGCCGTTAGTGACATAGATCCTGTTCGCTACCGAGTTCACCGCCAGAGTGTAGAGTCCCGAGTGCGGGGCAACCAAGGGTACGCTGGAGGTGTCACTTGTCGCGCCGTCAATCACGGTTAGAGCATAGCTCCCCATGCTCGCGACGTAGATCTTGTTAGTGACGGCGTTCACGGTCACTGCGACGGGATTCTGACCCACGCCCACCGCCGTTGTGGCGTTGGTAGCACCGTCGATGACTGTCACATAGTTGCTGCCGGCGTTCGCGACGTAGATCTTGTTGGTGACCGGGTTCACCGCCACGTCAACGGGCGCCCAGCCGACGACCAGCCTTGTAGTGGCGTTGGTCGCGCCGTCGATGACCGTCACACTGCTATCCCGCTCGCTGTCATAGCAGTGCGCCACGTAGACCTTGTTCGTGACCGGGTTCACTGCCAAGGCCCAGGGAGCTGTGTCTGTGGGCACCGTCGCCGTGTCGTAGGTCGCACCGTCGATTACGGTTACGCTCTTGTCGTTACGGTTGGCAACGTATATCTTGTTCGTTACCAGGTTCACCGCCACGGCCGAGGGTAAGTTCCCCGCCGGCAGGTTGAACGCGTCATTGGTCGCGCCGTCGATCACCTTCACGAGGCCGAAGGCGCCGCCGCATGCGACATAGATCATGTTTGTGACCGGGTTCACGGCCACGGCACGGCAGGATCCGTCAGCATACAACGAATCCGATTGATTGGTCGCACCGTCGATCACCCGCACGCCATATTGGCCGTCGGCGACGTATATCTTGTTCGTGACCGGGTTCACCGCCACGGCTCGTGAGTTCCGGCAACGTGCATATGTCAAGGCGTTGGTCGCGCCGTCGACGACCGTCACGTTGTCGCCCCGGTCGTTCGCTACGTAGACTCTGTTCGTAACCGGATTCACGGCCAAGGCGCAGGGTCCGGAGTCGCTGGCCATTATGGCCGTGCTGTCGGTATCGACATAGATCACCGTCACGTTGTTGCTGCCGTAGTTGGCGACATAGACTTTGTTTGTGACCACGTTCACCGCCACGCAACGGGGACCCGTGCCGGCAGCCACCAGAGCCGTGTCGTTGGTCGCGCCATCAATCACCGTCACGGTGCTGTCGCCGTAGTTCGCGACGTATACCTTGTTCGTAACCGCGTTCACCGCGACGGCACAAGGGGAAGCTCCGGCGGACACAGAGGTCGTACCATTGGTCCCGCCATCGATTGCCGTCACGCTGTTGCCGCCTGAGTTCGCAACGTAGATCTTGTTAGTGACCGGATTCACGGCCAAGGCACAGGGACTCGAGTCTGCAGCCACCTGCACGGTCTGGTTGGTTGCGCCGTCGACTACGGTCACGTCGTTGCTCGCCTCGTTGGCGATGTAGACCTTGTTGGTGACCGTGTTCACGGCCACCGCGCAGGGGGAAGAGCCCGCGGATACGGTAGTCGTCACATTGGTTGCGCCGTCGATAACGGTCACATTATTGCTCGCCTCATTCGCAACGTATATCCTATTCGTGACCGAGTTCACCGCCAGGGCAGTGGGGTCGGTACCAACGGCTACGGTCTCGGTGCTATTGGTCGCGCCGTCAATGACCGACACAGTGCCGCTGCCGCCGTTGGCGACGTAGATCTTGTTCGTGGCAGGGTTCACTGCCACGGCGACGGGGTCGATGCCGACGGTCACGGTCTGGGTGTTATAGGTCGCACCGTCGATGACTGTTACATTGTCGCTACCACGGCCCACGATGTAGGCCCTGTTTGTGACCGGGTTCACGGCGGAGGCGCAGGGGTCTTCACCCGCCGGCACCGTGATCGTCACGTGGTCCGCCAAGGCAGTTCCGACGCTGGCGGCAACCGCCAGGCAGAAAGTCAGGATGCTCAACATCGGTCTGGTCTGAGTTCCGTTCATCTCACACGTCCTTCGGATTCTCCGACACGCGCCACAATCAGCCTCCTCATGATAGCAGAACTACCTGTCATTGACTTCGTACCCGACCTTGTGTCTGCCACATTCCCGCACCACTTCCATGATAGACCTCCGGCCAGTTCCTGTCAACCGCAATCCCACCAAACTCGATGTAACCACAGATGGACGCAGATGCCGGAGCCGGAGTGTCATCCACAGATTCCACAGATGCCCGAAGATTCGGGGTTCCGGATGGGCTTTGAGGTATCTTCCTGAATCGGTGTAATCTGTGGATGTCCGGGGCCGTTTCACCCAGTCTTCGTGACTCGGCCTCTGCAGACGCACTTTTCATCTCACTACCGCCTTGAGCCTGGCTTGCTCCGCGCCGGTGTTGAGGAACACGAAGTACGTGCCGGCGCTCAGCCTGCGGCCCTCGTTGTCTCGAGTCCAGCCAAGTCGGTGCGTTCCGGTAGTCTGTTCTCCGGCATCTAGTACGCTGACTTGCCTCCCGACGGCATCGTGTAGAGTCGCCCGCACGTGAGCTGATACCGGCAGTTGATACTCAATCTGCACGTCGTCATAGCGGCTGACGACGTGAGCACGGCCGATGTCACTGCACCTCGTGCTGGTCTGGCTGCCGTCCATGAGCAGCCCCGGTGGCTGGAGCCGGTAGAAGTCGTCTCTGGGACTTCCGCCGTCATCCAAGCCAACAATCAGGTAGAGGTTGCGATTGGTGCCGTACACCATTGAAGCACCCGGACCGAGTCTCATCGGGAACCGGGAGCTGCAGTATGAATCCTGACTCGCCTGGTAGAAGTCAACCCAATGCGGCGACTGGGAAGGATCGAAGTAGTACGGGTCAGCGGCCGTGTCCGACCCACCGAATGCGGCCCACGGATAGTAGCCGGTCGCTTCAGTCGCGTCGTGAGTGGCCAAGGACGTGCCAAGGCTCACGGACACCGGCGCGGATTCAAGCGTATCCCACTCGTTGCAGTCTATGTCGTACCCGTAGAAACCCGTGGCGTTGCCGCCGACGAGCGCGAGTATCGCCTCGTGGCCGAGTATGTCCGCGTCATAGGCAATGGCCGCACCGGCACCGACGCTCTCCGGTATACCAGAAAGCTGTTGCCAGCCGCTATTGACCACGAAGCTGTGCACGCTGCTCCACGACCAGACGCCGTCGATGAGCGCGGCCGACCTCCAGTAGTAGAGCCCATTACTGAGCGCGCCCCCCTGCACTACTTTGTGCGCTGGCTGGGACTCCAGCGCATCTATCAAAGTATCGCTGAACGCGAGGTCGCTGGAAACCTGCAGGCGGTACAAGTTTGTCGCAGCGCTGCCCCACCGGAACAAGGGCGTCTTGTCCGCTATCGTGGCGCCGTTTGCCGGATAGATTCCGCTCGAGGGCACGCCGGGCAACGAGGTCGGAATCGAATGGCGCCAGTAGCTGGTGCCGCCGCCCGGCAGGCAATAGAGCCATCCAGGTACCGGGTACATTTGTCCGTCATAGTTGACATTAGGCTGATACGCAACGCACGCGCCGGCGCCAAGGCTGAACGGAAGACCGTCGCTGTGCCAGGAGTTGTCGTACAGAGAGTACCAGAACAGGTACGGGTCTCCGTTCTCATTCCCGATAGCGAACAGCACCCCGTCCTCTTGCCACTGGAATGTGAGACCGGTGTACTGCAAGGCGCAATCGGACGCGTCGTCGACCATCTGCCATGACTCGTCGCCGGGTTTGTAGTACCCGGCGTGAGTCCGGCCGTCGAGCGA
>CAZVCQ010000117.1:0-7962 GCA_964626085.1 uncultured bacterium | reverse complement strand
CGCTCTTCATGTGCAGGTAGATGGCCTCGTGCCCGGGCAGTTGCTGCCGCAGCACGTCCGCCTTGCCGACGAGCAACAACCCGGCCACAGTCAGCCGCTTGCCTCCCGACTCCCCACTCCCGATTCCCTCCGCCTTCACCAGCACACCGAGCCGCTCCAGCAGTTCGTCGTTAGTGAGCCCGAGCAGCGACGACGCCGGCTCCTTGGCGGCAAGGATGTGACGGAGCCGCTCGACCTCGATGCCGTCCACCGCTTCCGGCCCGAGGTCGAGAACGCGCGCGGAGAAGTCAGGATTGGGTTCGAGCATTGCCGTCATCTTAACCTGACCGGCTCTCCAGTCAAGCAGCTTCGGTCAGCCCCAGAACCGACATTGAGGCCACGAAAGCACGAAAGACACGAAACCGATGAGTGCAGAACATCTCGATTCCGTTTCACTCAGTTTTCGTGTCTTCGTGGCCATCTATCTCCGATTCAGGGGCCTCCCAGGCCGGATCTGCTAGACCGCTACTTCGACTCCCTGTAGAATCTCACTCAGGCTACGCATGCGCTACATCGGCAACATCTTCCGTCCGCCCTCTGAGGCCGATTCCCTGCTTCTGCAGGCGACCATCGGCTGTTCGCACAACCGCTGCACGTTCTGCGCAATGTACCGGGACAAGCGGTTCCGCGTGCGACGGATTGAAGAGGTGCTCGAAGATATCGAGGCCGCGCGCGAGCACTACGGCCCTGATGTCCGGCGCGTCTTCCTGTGCGACGGCAACGCGCTCATCCTGCCGACCCCGCATCTGCTCCGGATTCTCGCCAAACTCGAGCAGACGTTCCCCGACCTGCAGCGCGTCGGCGTGTATGCCAACGCCCGCGACCTTGTCTCGAAGTCCGTCGCGGAGTTGCAGGAACTCGTGGCTCACCGGCTCTCGCTATTCTACCTCGGGCTTGAGTCCGGCTCGGATGCGATACTCGCGCAGATCGACAAAGGAGCCACAGCCGAGGAGATGGTGGCCGGAGTCCGGCACGGCATGTCCGCAGGCATGAAATCGTCGGTCATCTTCCTGCTTGGGCTGGGCGGTCGGAAGAACTGGCGGGAGAACGCCATCGAGTCCGCCAGGGCCGTTTCGCAGATGAACCCGAACTACCTTTCCGCTCTGACCGTCACCGTTGTTCCCGGTACTCCGCTTGCCCGGCAGCTCAAGTCCGGAAAGTTCGAACTCCCCGAGCCGGCCGAATTCGCGGCCGAGCTCAGGTTGTTCCTCGAACAGGTTGACGTGAAGGCGACCATATTCCGCTCGAATCACGCCTCCAACTACGTGCCGCTTGCCGGCCGCCTGCCTCGTGACAAGGAACGCATGGTCGCGGAACTGACCGAGGCAATCAGGAACCACCGATTCAAACCCGAGTACCTGCGCGGGCTGTAGCCAGGTCAGCCCGGATATTGCAGAATTCAGAAAGCAGAAACCAGAGTGCAGAACCACCGACGCGAGGGAATCAACCACAGATTGACACGGATAGGCAGACAGATTTCCCGGAGTCAGAACTCCGGAACCCTGCGGACGATCGGCGCTCCGGCATTCTGATGAAACACTCGGGCTCTCTCTCGGAGCTGGATCTGTGTCAATCCGTGTTCATCCGTGGTTTGGCTTCCCCCCTCTGCGTTTTCAGTGGTTGACTCCATCTTGGTCATTGGGGAGTTCGGACTGCTGGACACGAGCGCAGCCACTCCCTAGAATCTGAAGCCTTCTCCTGATGAAAGGAAGTCTGTCTTGAGAACCATGTGTCTGTTTTCTTTGCTTGCCGTCGTGCTGGCGTCGCCGGCTCTGGCGACGAACTGGCCGCTGGTGCCGCTCGATTCGGTCCACCCGCTCGGCAACAACTGGGGCAACTACCAGGCTACCCTTCCTCCCCCTACTTCCACAACGGCATAGACATTATCACCCCGGACGCCCAAGGCCGCCGGGTCCATGCGGTTCGGCATGGCTGGGTGAAAGGATGGGGTACGATTTACGCTGAGTACCACTTTCGCTTGGCGATCTGCGACACCAACTCCGACTTCACCGGCCGGGCCGAGGGTTGGCTCTACGCCCATATCGACTCGACCCGCTGGCACCTCGGCCTCGGTGACGAAGTCCAGGAAGGCGATTCCATCGGGTATCTGGTGCCGTGGGGCGGCGGCTTCGACCACATACACTTCGCCCGCATCTCCGACACCGGTGCGACCTGGATGCGCTTCCCGGACGCGACCTGGTGGTTTGTCCAGAACCCGCTGACCATCATCAGGCCCAACACCGACCTGCTCGCACCGGTCATCGAGAACGCGCGGACGAACCAGAAGTTCGCCTTCTGCCGCAACAACACCAACAACAACTACCTGAGCTACGACAGCCTGGTCGACGACGTCGACATCATCGCCAAGGTCTACGACAAGACCGGATACACGACCGGTCAGGATACCTGGGACAAGCTCGCGCCCTACGAGATCGACTACTCCATCAAGCGACACGACGGCCTGGTGGTGGTGCCGTGGACGATTGCGGTCCAGTTCTCAAACAGGCTCGACGGCTCGCTCGTCAACGTCGTCTACAAGGCCGACAACACCTGCCGCTCGCGGGGCGACTACGAGCGACGCGAGTACTACTACATCGTCACCAACACCGACGGCGACTCGATCATCGAGTCAACCGATACGACCGGCGAGTGGAATACCGGCCTGGTGGGCGATACGACCTATTGGGTTTACGTGCGAGCGAGCGACGTCTATGGTAACACCACGGTCGATTCGATGCTCGTAACGACCAGGAATGGCGTCGGAGTCGAAGACCTGCCGCCGCTCGCCCTGAGCAGGCCGCTCCGCGTCTCCCCCAATCCCGGCCCGTCCCCGGTCCGGGTCAGCTTCGGGATCGGCCGGGAAACCGAAGTCCAGGCCCGCATCGTCGACGCTGTCGGCCGCGTCGCGGTGAACCTCGCTTCGGGCCGGATGCCGGACGGAGACTATCGGTTTGAAACCGGTCGACTGCGCCCGGGCGTCTATTTCGTCCAGCTCGTAGTTGCCGGCGAGGAGCAGCGGCAGAAGCTGGTCGTCACCCGCTAGTGTCCTGTGACCAGCACGCGTAGACGTCATCAACATCCCGGTCGCTGGGACCTTCGGCCGCTATCAACCGGGAAGGGCTTGTAGTGCTATTCCGCGTACACCGCACCGGCTGAGTCGGGCGATAGCACTGGCCAGCGCCGAACGGGTGGCCGCAAGGAACAGGTGGGTCGGGCAGGCGCAGTCGGACGCGCCGAATCTGGAGATGGACACGAGCTCTCGGGCGAGCCGGGCCGCAAGCGAGCATTCGGGTACGCCCGGATAGACACGCGCGTCTACTGACTTCATCCGGTTCCGGCCCGTGGTCAGATAGTCGATGTGCCAGCGCAGCCGCTTGCTGGATGCCATGTGCCGGCGAATCCGTTTGACCACATTCGTTCCGCCCGAGCCCACATAGACGTAGAACCCGGCCGCAAACCTGACCGTGCCCAGGCAGCCGACGCGCTTCTTCTGTTCCTTCCGGTTTTCCAGTACCAACAGATAGCTGCTCGGCTTCGCGTTCATCTGAGCTCCTTGCCGGCGACTGCCTCGGCAACGGTAATTCCCGTCGCCCAGGCGAAGTGCAGATTGTATCCACCGGTTTCGGCCCAGACGTCGAGCACCTCGCCCGCGAAGTAGAGTCCGGAGAACCGACGCGCCTGCATCGTCCTCAGGTCAACCTCGTCGAGGCTCGCCCCCCCGCCGGTCACTGTTGCCCGCTCCATCGGCTCGGTGCCAACGATGGCGAACTCGGTCGTGCGAAGCTGACGGATGATGCTCTCCTGTTCGGCCCGGCTCAGGTGGGCGAGAAGGCGGTCGGCCGGGACCGCAGCCCGCGCGCACAGCCTGGTTGCCAGGCGCCGCGCCACGAAGGATCCGAGGAATGTCCCGAGTTGTTTCTTTGGATGCCCGGCCCGCCCGGTTGCGAACTCATCGGCCAGCTCTGGCTCGCTCCGGCCCGGAACCCAGTTGATCCGCAGCACGACCTGCCTTTGCTCGGCCAGGGCTCGCGCGGCGTACCCGCAGAGGTTGAGCACGCTTGAACCGGACACGTGTGCGTGAGCGAAGATGAAATGGCCGGTCGCGGTCCGCGGTTCGCCGCCCGCGACAAGCAGCTTCATCTCCACCGGGGTTTGGGTGACCCCGGCCAGTTCGCTCAGGTCGTCCCGCGTCCACAGTGAAGCCAAGGCAGGAAACCAATCAACCGTCGCGAGACCGAGACCGCGGCAAAGCGCCAGCCCGTCGCCGGTCGAACCGGTGCGAGGATAGCTCGCCCCGCCGGTCGCAATGCAGACGTTTGGTGCCGTCACGATGCTGCCATCGGCCATCCGAACCCGCCAACCGGGCTGAAGACCGGTTGCCCGACAGCCGGTTCTTACCACCCCGCCATGCGCCGCTAGCTCCCGCAAGAGCGCATCCCTGATTCCGGCCGCGTCGGTTCCCTTTGGCCAGACGCACCCGTCATCATCGGTCCGGGCCTCGATTCCCAGACTCAAGAAGTACTGCATTATCCTCTGGTATGGGAACTTACGCAGCAATGGTACTATGAGCCGAGCGTCGCAGTCGAACCTCCCGGCCATTGCCCTTGGCGGCTCGGCATGGGTGAAATTCCCCTTTCCGCCACCGGTCACCGCGAGCTTGCTGCCGCACCGGTCGGTGCGCTCCAGGACCATCACTTTAAGGCCCAGCCGTGAGGCCGCAGCCGCGCACACCAGTCCCGCTGCCCCGCCGCCGACGACCGCCAGGTCTGCAACCTCTTGCATTATATGAATTTAGCTATACTCATATAGAATAGTATCTCGGCGACGAAGATTCACCGGAACCTTTTGGGACCCTTCTGTGTCTAAACTACTTGAGAGCACGGCAGTTCGGTATCACAAACCGGCTCGGTTCAAACATTGCCGCGACACTGGGCTGCTCGTGACTCTCATTTTCGTTGCCCGGAAGGTCCCACCCAGTCAGCGCAGTTACCGAGCGACCCACCGCACAAGACCTATCCACCGCGTACGCCTCGCTCCGAGGGACCGACAGCAGCAGTTCGCGAGGTTTCTTGAACCCATCGGTGTCTAATACTGATGAGAGCACGGCAGTTCGGTATCACAAACCGGCTCGGTTTCAAACATTGCCGCGACACTGGGCTGCTCGTGACTCTCTTTCTCTATCGTTCGGAGTATCTCACCCAGTCAATTTGGTCGCTATGCGAGCGAGCGCCCTCGCCAAGCGGCAGTCCTGCCCTATCGGCAGAGATCGTATCGCTCGTCCATGCCAGCTTTTTCCAGTATAGCTCGCGTCCGAAATCAGGGTCGTCATAGACGAGAGTCGAATCGTTCGGTGAGCAGGCAACGGCAGCCGATGGTATCGGCAGGCCGGTGACCGCGCGCCCGCTCAAGTTGGCCGCGAGCACGCCGTCGGGCGTCGAACCCGTTCCCGACCGGAATAGCACCCACTTGCCGTCGAACGTCCAGGTGAAGCCCGAGAAGCGGGCGTCGTCCAAACCTGCGGTCAGGTTTATCGGATTGCTTCCGTCGCTGTTCATCACGAATGCGTCTTCCCGGTACTCGTTCTCGTGTGGGTCACCCGGCACCAGACACTTGCTCCTGCGGTAGTAGGCGAGCTTGCTGCCGTCCGGTGAGAAGACCGAGGTCGAGTTGACGATGCACGTGAACCGGCTCGAGTCGATGATAACGAAGTCGCTGTCGTGCGTGAGCTGAACTCTGGAACCAGTCCCGTCCTTGGTGAACAGATGCGCGGTCGCAGCCGGGCAGCCCTCGAAGGCGATCAGGTTCGAAACCGGCGACGCGTCACAACTGAAGATACCGTTCTCAACCCTGTCGAGCAGCTCTGCCTGGTTGCTCCCCAGCGGGGTTTCATAGAGCCCGCGGTCCGCAATGAAAACGACCGAATGACAACCGGGCCTGAACCTGGGATACAACGGGTAGGCGTTTTCTATGGGTCTGAATGAAGCCTCTAGCTTGCCGTCAAGGCGGTAGACACTGAAGGTCTTGTTCAGCCCGTCCACGATTAGACGGGACCGAAACCCGACCTTGGCGACCACCTCCGGAGACAGGTACTCCTGACCTCCCGCAATCGCACGGGCAAACACCTTGTGCGCGCTGGACTCAGGCAGCTGGCTTACGTCCCAAGCGAAAGTATAGTAATAACGGCTGTAGGACACGTCCGGATACGAGTCCACCCCGACGACCGCGCTGTCAATCAACAGCTCCACGTAGTCGACGTTGCGGGCAGGGCGGCACTCCACCCTTATCGTACTCGCTCCATACAAGTACCATCCGTTTTCCTCCCAGTCGTAAGGCGCGATTACGGTCACGTCGACCTTCTCGCTGCAGGCGACGAGCAGCAGTAACAGCAACGGGAGCAGTCGTTTCACGTCTAGAACGTAATCCCGACCCGGCCGTTTGTCAACAGGAGGCAACGGGCTGCAAGTTCCAAGTACAAAGGACTAAGGACAAACCAACTCGGCCAAGTCCCAAAGGACAAAGTCCGAGCTCACACTTCCCGACTCCTCCCCGTCTGCGTGTAAATCCGTGTCTATCTGTGGTTCGTTTGTCTTGATCCGCAGTTCTGCATTCTGGTAGCTGGCTTCCGAACTCCGCCCCATCCGGGTCCTCCTTGTGTCTTGGTGTCTTTGTGGTTGAATCCCGGTCTTGTTCTACTCGCCGACGACGGTCAGAACCAGCTTCCGGCGGCGCGGGCGGTTGTCAAAATCGAGGAGGACAATCTGCTGCCAGGTCCCGAGCGCCATAGCCCCGTCTCTCACCGGGAACGCCTGCGACGCCCCGACCAGGGCGCTGCGCAGATGGGCGAAGCCGTTGCCATCGTCCCAGGTGTCATTGTGATGGTACCGCGCATTCGCTGGGGCGAGTTTCTCCAGCGCGGCCTTCAGGTCCGCGACCGCGCCCGGTTCGAACTCGATTGTCGTGATGCCGGCGGTCGAACCCGGGTTGGCGATGCAGACGATGCCATTCCTGACTCCGGACTTCTCAACGCACGCCGCGACCCGAGCGGTGATGTCGATGACGTCGCCGAAACCCTGGGTCGAGACCTCGAAGTCAGCGCTGTGAACCATCAGACAGTTTGTCCTAGAGAAGATACTGCGGCGGAATTAGAATTCGGAACTTCTGACCTCTGACATCTAGCTTCTGACATCTGACCTCGGCTGCTCAGAAAACAAAAGGGGGCACGGTAGGTCGCGAGTCTGGCTGCAATCTACAAAATGACCGAGCCTAAAGCGAGTACGCTTCCGCCGTGCCCCGCGGCCAGAATAGCAACCCGCCTCCCGTTGTCAAGCAGATTCTGGCGCCCTCCGCAGCCCGGAAAACGCGATTGCCCCAGGCCTCGCGCCTTCGGGGCAATCGCTCATCAGGACGGTAGATGCGGCTTCCTCCGGTCGCCGCCGCAGTGTCAGTTCTCGATGCCCATCTGCTCGCGCCAGCGCCTCTCCATCCGCTTGCGCAGGTTAGAGTCCGCAACTGTCGGCAGGGCCCGGCGCGACTGGTAAATCAGCAGGTATTCCTGCCGGGTGATGCTCGCGATGCTGTCCAGCGCCGCCTTGTCTATCGCCGAGTCCGGCGACTGCTGGTAATCCTGCCACTGCAGTTCCGACGACCACCGATTCTCCCGGCTTTCGAGCATCTTCTTCCGCGGCTCGAACTCCTTCACGACCACCCGTGGGTTCCACGCCCCGGCCGCGCCCGATTGAACCCACGCGTAGAACTTCTGCATGTCCCGGTTGCGTTTCCACTTGGCCCGCGCGTACAGCCCCAGCTCGACCGCATTCCCGACCAGCGAGACAACAAGCAGGACAAGGACCCACTTAGGTTTCATCTTCCCTCCTTCGGCTGGACGGCCTCGCCCGAGTCCGCCCGCACTATGGAATCATACTC
>CAZVCQ010000116.1:0-7964 GCA_964626085.1 uncultured bacterium | reverse complement strand
GAGAAGGCCAGCCGCAAACCATATGAAGAGCAGGCCGAGACGATACCGGGACCTGCCCTTGACCTCAAGGATGCCGAACCGTTGTGCTCCTCCGCTCGCTTCTGCCTCCCCAAGGGCGGAACGTGGAGGCTTACTCTCAGGTCCCGTGATCCCGAGAAGAGGAGAACGGCAATCGAGCAGGCCGGCAATTGTCCCTCCGGCAGATTGGTGGCGTGCGACAAGAAGACAGGCGAGCCCGTCGAGCCTGAATTCGAGCCTTCGCTCAGCCTGATTGAGGACCCGCAGGCGGAATCGAGCGGGCCGATATGGGTGAAGGGTGGCGTGACCATCGAGTCCGGGGATGGCAAGGCCTATGAGAAGCGGAATCGTGTTACGCTCTGTCGGTGCGGCAGGTCGGAGAACAAGCCGTTCTGCGATGACACGCACGTCGAAGTGCGGTTCAACGACGGCGACGAGTCGTTGAAGAAGTAGGCCGCGTCTTCAGCCCCGCAGGCATTCCTGGCAGCAGAGGTTCCATCCGTCCATTTGACACTCCCGTCAGCGAGTCCTAGAATCCAATCGTGACCGACAAGCCGCGCCGCTGGTACCTCAGCGTCTGCGGGCTCGACTGCGGCAAGTGCAGCATCCATCTGCGCTCGAAGGAAGAGCTAGATTACTGGAAGTCCCAGAATGCTGACACGGATAAGGTCCGCTGCGGCGGCTGCCGCTCCGAACGCAAAGACGGCAGGCATTGGTCATGGGACTGCAAGCTGGTCGAGTGCTGCATCGACAAGAAGAAGCTCGAGTTCTGCGCCGAGTGCGCTGACTTGGACGCATGCGCTCTGATCAGGGAGTTCGCCGAGCCCTACGAGCATCACCGCGAGGCAGTGGAACGGCTCCGAGAGATGAAGCGGGTGGGCGTGGAATGCTGGCTATCCGAGCACGGCTACTGATGAGCAGAAGATTCCCAGTGAAGCCCACGAACAACTCGTCAAGACGGCGGGTCGTGATGCGGCCGATCTCCACGCGACGGCTCATAGTCCCGGCAGCCGCCATAGTGCTGTTGCTTGCCGCCTGCGCGCCCGCGATCCGGACGCCTGAGGTGTGGTTGCGGTCCTTCAACGCGAGGTCAGCAGAAGGAACGGTGGTCGGGCTTGAAATCGTCAATCCGAACCCGTTCCCACTCCGTGTCCTGTCGGTAGACTATGAGGTCTCCGTCGGCGAACGGGTGTGCGGCAAGGGGCGGCGTTCGGAGGAGCTGGTTCTTGATGCCCGCGACACGACGCTCGCCGATTTCCCGCTGGCGATTGACTACCCCGAACTGCTGAAGTCGATGCCGACGCTGTTCACCGACACGGTCGTGTTCAGCGTGAAGGGGCGGTACGTGGTTTCGACGGTCGTCGGCCGGAGGAGTTTCGGTTTCGGCGGCGAGAGGAAGGTCGCGGTCAAGGACGAGGTGGAGTCCTTCATCAAGGGGCTGTTTGAGGACTGAAGGAGTGTCACCGCGACTCTGGTCGCTTCAGTCGGGTTAGTCCCGGGCCGCATCCCGGTCGTCTTGACCGACCGGACGTGGTATCCTAAACCTCCCGAGCCTGGGGAGTAGTCTAAGTACTCAGAATGAAGATAGTGCATACTGTACTGGCGTTTGCCGTGACCGGTATGGTGCTTTTCAGTTGCGGGGCTGAGAATGAGAGCGCCCGACTCAAATCAGGAGCCACGCGGGAGGATACTCTAATGAGCAATTTGCCTGCGGGAAAGGTAGTAGTGCGTTTCGCCGGGCCGGACGGGATTCCGGCCGAGCCCGAGACCGTAGACAAGGTCGTGAAACCGGATTCAGAATGGCAGCGGCTGCTGACCCCCGAGCAGTACCGCGTCACCCGCGGCAAAGGCACCGAGCCTGCCTTCTGTGGCGGGTTGCTGAAGAACAAGGAACCGGGAGTCTATCGTTGCGTCGACTGCAACCTGCCGCTGTTTTCCTCGGAGACGAAGTTCCAGTCGGGCACCGGCTGGCCCAGTTTCTTCCAGCCATTCGCCAAGGAGAATATCACCGAGCGCGTGGACCGGAGCGACGGGATGGAACGGGTGGAAATCCTCTGCACGCTCTGCGACGCACACCTCGGACACGTGTTCGACGACGGCCCCCCGCCGACCCGGCTCCGTTACTGCCTGAATTCAGCGGCCCTGGTCTTTGAGGCGCTGCCGAAGCGAGAATGACGAAGCACGAAGCTCGAAACCCGATTGAAGCCCGATTAGGAAATGACGAATTGGGGCATTCGGGTTTGAATCGTCATTCGTTCTTCGGGTTTCGGACTTAGAGGCGGCCTAGCGTCGCTGTCGGCGCGGGACCCGCTTCTCTGGCTTCGACCGCTTCTTTGCCGGCTTCTTCTTGTTGTTCTTGTCCGGCCTGAACTGCTGGTGGAGTTCGACCAGCTCGGCCAGGCGCTTCATCACCCTGCCATTGACGGTGTCGGGAGCGTAGATGCCCTTGGCATCGGGCGTGCCCGCGGGAACGCCGGTCAGCAGTTCGATACCTTCGTCAATCGTGCCGACCGCGTAGACGTGGAACTTGCCTTCCTTGACCGCAGCCACTACGTCGGGCCTGAGCATCAGTTCCGGCAGGTTCGCTTTCGGGATGATGGCGCCCTGCTGCCCGGTGAGTCCGCGCGCCTGGCAGGCTTCGAAGAAGCCTTCGATTTTCCAGTTGACGCCGCCGATGGGCTGGACCTCGCCTTGCTGATTGACCGAACCGGTCACGGCCAGATCCTGCCGGATGGGCAGGCCGGACAGGTCCGAGAGCAGGGCGTAGACCTCGGTTGACGAGGCCGAGTCGCCGTCCACGCCGCCGTAGGATTGCTCGAAGCAGATTGAGGCGGAGAGAACCAGCGGCTGGCGGCGCGCGAACTTCTGACGCAGGTAGCCGGACAGGATGTAGACGCCTTTGTCGTGGGTCGGGCCGGAGAGCTGGGCCTCACGTTCGATGTTGATGATGCCGGCCACGCCGACCCCGGTCTTGGCGGTAATCCGGGCCGGGATGCCGAAGGCGTACTCGCCGGTGTCGTAGACCGCAAGCCCGTTCACCTGCCCCGCCTTCGTGCCGGTCACGTCGATGAAGATGGTCCCCTGCCGGATTGCCTCCTGCAGCTTGACCTCGGACAGCCGCACGCGGTCGCGCCGGCGTTCGATTGCCTCTTGCACGTGTTCGGAGCCGACGGCTTTCGCACCGGCCTTCTTCGCCCAGTGGTTCGCCTCGGTCAGGAGTTCGCAGATGACGTTGAACCGGGTCGAGAGCTTGGTCTGGCGACCGGCGAGCCGGGCGCCGTATTCGATGACCGCGCCTGCGCCCGAGCGGTCGAACGGCCGGAGCTTCTCCTTCCGGCAGAGCGCCTTGATGACCTGGACGTAGTCTGCGACCGTGGTCTTATCCAGGTCCATCACCCAGTCGAAGTCCGCCCTCACCTTGAAGACTTTCTTGAAGTCCTCGTCGGCGCCCGCGAGCAGCGAGTAAATCTGCGGGTCGCCGATCATTATTACCTTCACGTCGATGGTTACCGGCTCCGGCTTCAGCCCGACCGCACCGAACAGGGCGGAGTACGGGTCGCCGCCCGTGATTTCAAGCTGCCGGTTGCGCAGGGTGCGCTTGAGCGCCGGCCAGACCCCGGGTTCCACCAGCGCGTCGAGCGCGTTGATGACGAGGAACCCATGGTCGGCACGGAGCACCGAGCCGGCCTTGATTCGCGAGAAGTCCGCCCGCCACTGCCCGCCCCGGTCCCAGACCCGGTCAATCGAGCCGAACAGGTTCTTGTAGTTCGGGTTGGTCTCGAATATCACCGGCGCAATCTTGGTGCCGGAGTTGTCGACCAGCACGTTCACGCGGAACTCGAGATACTGGTCGCCCGGCGTCGGGGTCTCGCCTTCGGCTGGCGGCTTCTGGCGGAAGGCGTCGGGCCGGGCGAGGACGGCGTCCTTGACCTCGGCGAGGTAGTCGCGCAGCGGAGCCGGGTCATGGCAGGATGTACCTTTGTACCCTTTCGCCCCGTGGTTCTTCTTCCGGCCGCAGCAGCGCTCTTCGATGTCGGCCAGCCGCTCCTCGACCACCGGCCGGACGATGCTCTCGTCGAGCTGGGCCAGGGCGTCGCGGGCCTGCTTCTCAAGGTCGCGGATGTCCTTGAAGATGACCGCCAGCTCTGCGGCCAGTTCCTGGTACCGCGCCTTGATTTCTGCGGCCCGCTCGGCGGTGAGCTTCCCCTCTTCGACCAGGCCCGGGAGCGCGTCGACACTCACCGGTTGCTTCTCGACGATCGGGGCCAGCTCGGGTCGCGCCAGCGGTCCGGACTGGACCAGCGAGAAGCCCTCGGCGAGGACCCGCTTCTCGAAGTCGCGTACCCGTGTCCCGCCCCGTTCTTTGAACCCGTCGACCAGCGCCGCCCGCCTTTGCTGGTAGGTGTCGCTCTCAAGCAGCAGCGGCACGTTCTTCACGAGGAAGTCGACGAACGCGTCCATGTCGCGGCGGAGTTCCTGCCCGCTGCCCGCGGGCAGGCGCAGCATCCGCGGCTGGTCCGCGTCGCGGAAGTTGTTGACGTAGCACTTGTCGTCCAGCTCGCGGGGCCGGCCGCTAGTCGATTCGAGCAGGTTCTTGACGGTCGTGGTCCGGCCGGTGCCGACCGGGCCGGACACGAAGACGTTGTACCCGATCGACTCAATCTCAAGCGCCATGTTCAGGGCGTCGACCGCGCGGGGCTGGCCGATTATGCTGCCGTTGCCCGGCAGGTCGTCGGTCGTATCGAACTTCAGGCAGTCTTCCGGGCACTTCCAGACAAGCCGGTCGGGAGCGACCTCGAAAGGTCGCAAGGGATCAAGGGATCGAGGGATAGAGGGGTCGAGTGTCCCGCCTCTGCCCTTCCTCCCTTTGTCCCCTTGTCCCTTCGTCCCTTTCTTGCTGTTGCCCTTCATAACTTGCCTCTCTTCCTAGTCGCGCGTGGCGACTTTCAGGCCCGAGAACATTACGAACGGGACGTGGTACGCGCCGAGGTCGCGGACGGTATTGCCCACCGCCGCTACGTTCTTGAACATGTCGTACACGTTACCCGCGATAACAGTGTCTTTGACTCGTCCGGCAGCCTTGCCGTTCACGATTCGGAAGCCGGACGAGACATTCAGGGCGACGTCGCCGGCCAGTACGTTGGACTGGCCGCCGCCGATGCATTCATAGACCAGTAGTCCCTCACGGATGCCGGCAAGCGTCTCTTCGAACCGGGCATCGCCGGGGGCCAGTTCGACGTTGCTCCTGCCGGGCTGGGGCTGGGCCGTGTAGTCGCGCCCGGCCGAGCCGGTGGACTCGGCGTTGCAGGCGCCAGCCGTCGCCAGGTCGAACAGGAAACCGGTGAACACCCCGCGGTCGAACAGCGCGGTCCGACGCCGCGGCACGCCTTCTGCGTCGAACGGGCCGGACGCGGCTCCGAAGTCGCGCAGGCCATTGTCGGCAATGGTAATCCTCTCGTCCAGGAGTCGCTGCCCGGTCTTGTCGATAAGCGGCGATACACCCTTTTCAAGTTGCTTTCCGTTGACGCCGACCGTGATTGGATGGAGCAGGTCCGGCACCGCAGTCGGCATGAAGATGACCGGGTAGGTCCCGGCCGCAAGTCGCGCCCGCGACCGGGCGAGAATCGCCCGCTCCTCGATGCGGTCGGCCAGGGCGCCAATTGCCGGCGATGCGCCCGATGACAGGTTTTCATACTCCGAAATCCGGACCTGCCCATCGCTGCCCACGAGGCCGGTGGCCGAGAGTTCGAAAGTGGCACGCGAGAAGCGTTTCTTGAGTCCGACGCTGTTCGCTACTGCGGTCTCGACGTAGATGCGGGCCAGGGTCACGTCGAGCTTCAGGCCCGGAAGTCGAGCCCGCACGGCTTCGATCAGTTCCCGCCCCGACTCAATCATCTTCAAAGCGGGCATCATGATGACCCGATTGTCAAAAGTCTTCACCGTTGGATTGGGCCCCGGCCCGGGGAAGTCGAAGCTGCACTGCTCACCGAACTCGGCGGTGTCCACTGCGGCCTGAACCAGTTCCCCGACCTTGTCCGGATCGCTGCTCGAACTGAACCCGACTCGCCCATTCTTCACCACCCGCAGTCCGTAGCCGCGAGTCAGCCGGTTCTCATCCGAATGGAACTCGTTCGCCCAGAACGCCACGACCGTCCGGCTCTCGTCGGAGGAGAATACCTCAGCCTGCGCTCCCCGTGCCTGCGCCATTGCTAGAATCTCGTCTTCCATCAGCTTCTAGGGTTCCAGGGTCCGGGGGTTCCGGGGTCCTGGCCAGAAACCGAGGCTTCGTGTCTTTGTGTCTTGGTGGTAATCATCCGTTCCTACCTGCCGCCGATGACGACGTTCCGCATCAGCACGTGTGGCGCGCCGAACCCGACCGGCAGCGGCGACTGGCCGACTTTGCCGCGGCCGTCGAGCCGGCCGAACATCACCAGGTCGTCGCCGATCATGTCGATGCCTTTGAGCGTATCGAAGATATTGCCGGACAGCGTCACGTCGCGGAGCAGCTTCCTCTGCCGACCACCCTCGACCAGCCACGCGTACTGGGGCGAGAATGTGAATGAATCAAGCTCGATCATCCCCCCGCGCGACCCGCAGACGTACAACCCGCGCTTGACCGACTCGAGCATGTCCTCGATGTTGGCCGAGCGCGGCTCGATATAGGTGTTGCTCATCCGGACGGTAGGCGCGAACCGACACGACACCGCGCGGGCGTTGCCGGTGGTCTTCTCACCCATCCGCTGCGCGCTCTGCCGGTCGTGCAGATGTCCGACGATGCGGCCGTCCTTGATGAGCTCGGTCCGCTCCGCCTCGATCCCTTCGTCGTCGAACCGGAAGCTGCCACGCTCGCCCGGCATTGTCCCGTCGTCGACTATCGTCAGGTCGTCGACGCCGTGGCGGGTTCCGACCTTCATCAACTCCCGCAACCGTTCGTTTTTGGAGAGCATGTCAGCTTCAGTCAAGTGACCGAACGCCTCCTGGGCAAGGGCGCCGGCAAGTTCCTGGTCGATGATGATGTCGTACTTCCCGGCCGGAACCGGCTCAGCCTTCAGCAGGTCGAGCGCCACCTTGGCGACCCGCTCGACCATTGGCTCGCGGTTCGCCAGCGAGGCAAAGCTCTGGGTCTTGCCGAACGAATCGGAATAGTCCCGAACGTTGGCGCCATCACGCGCAACGGCGCGGCAGGAGAAACTGGTGTAGACCGACGCCTGCGTTATGAAACGGCCATCGCTGGACAGGAATGCGGTCTCGCGGAATGCATCGTTGTACCTCAATTCGGTCGTCGCGATGCCCGGGGTTTTCAGCAGGATGTCGTTGTAGTGCCTGATGAGAGCGTGCTTCTCGTCCAGCGGGACCTTGCGCGGGTCGTCGTCCTCGGGCACGGTCACGCTGTCGCTGAACGCGGGCAGTTCGCCGAGGGTCTCCGGCCGGGCCGGCCTCGCCTCGACCGCCGCGGCCACATCCCGCGCCAACTCCTTCAACTTGTCATCGACCCGACGGAAGCTCGCCGAACCCCAGTTTCCTCGGTGGAATACGCGTATGCAGCCACCCCGTTCGAATGCCTTGCCGACTTCGTAGAACTCCCGGCCAGAGTGGACGACGCGGGCCTGCTCCGACTCCCCAATCCGGATATCGGCGTACTCGCTCGACAATCCGTTCAGGACATCGGCAAGAAAGGGCTTTAGGTCATCCATCTTCTGGTCAGAAAGCGTAGGCACTAACTCCTTCTTGTCAAATCCGTACGCCAGCGCAGGACTGAACAGCTTCTGGAGTTCGTGGCGTGCGCCGGGACCTTCTTCGTTCCTCTCCAAGAAGCTGGGCAAGTTGGTTACGAGGTTCCCTGCAGAGGGATTCGGGAAGGAACTTGGACGGGAATGTGGATTGCAGCTCGGCAAGGACCTTGGGACGGAACCTGACTCGTTGCCCGGCAAGGAACCGGACAAGTA
>CAZVCQ010000115.1:0-7976 GCA_964626085.1 uncultured bacterium | reverse complement strand
ACGTTGCTTCCTGCCGACAGGACCACGATCAACTCGTTACGTGCGGATTAGGGGCGGGATGGTTCGCTTGACGTGGGCGGACAGTGAGAATAGACTAGGTCCGTGAGTCCGCGCATCACGGTCGACCGGCAGCGGATTGCCGAGTTCTGCCGTAAGTATCATATCCGCAGGCTGGCGTTGTTCGGGTCGGTGCTCGGGGATGACTTCCGGCCGGACAGCGATGTTGACGTGCTGGTTGCATTTGAGCCCGGGCAGGTCATTGGCCTGCGCATCATCGACATCGAGGACGAACTGGCGCGGCTGTTTGGCCGCCGGGTTGACCTGGTGAGTGAGAAGTACCTGAACCACCGGATTCGGGATGAGGTGCTGGCTGCGGCCGAGGTGCAGTATGCCGAAGGATGACCTGGTCTATGTCGGGCACATGCTGGACATGGCGCGTCAGGCGCGGCAACTGGTTGCGGGCAAATCCCGCGCCGACTACGATGCCGACATCGCGCTTCGTCTGGCACTGGCCCATCTTGTACAGAGTATCGGCGAGGCAGCCCGGCGCGTTTCACCCGCGCTCCAGCACGCTCACCCCGACATACCCTGGCGGAACATCGTCGGCATCCGTCACAAGGTCGTCCACGACTATTTCTACGTTGACTTCGACATCATATGGGACGTCGTCACAACTGACCTGCCCGCGCTGTTGTCCCGACTCGAGCAGATAGCCGACCAGAACTGACCCGGATTGCCCGGAACCCCGAGCCGGGAAGTTCCGGGTCTCAAGCAGGCTCGAATCCGCCGCTGCTCTTCCCCCTTCGCAGCTTGGCGTTCTTGGCGTCTTGGCGGTTCAATATCGGATTCGGGCCGCTGTTGCGCGAGGCGCGTGCATCAGTATGATAGAGTCCGTGCCTGAGACCCCACCTACGCCTCAGCAACAACCCGGACCTCTGCCGCCCTTCTTCGGCCGGCCGGTTCCACCGAAACAGAAGGAGCCGCCCCGCTATGGCCGCTGGGTCGCGGTCGGGGTGACGCTGGCCTTCATCACGGCCCTTGTCCTGCTGGCTGTCATCGTTCCCCGTGCGCACCGAACTCGCATTGCGAGAGCCGCGGCCCAGGCCCAAGCTCAAGCTCAAGCCGCGCAAGCGGCGTACGACACCAGTCCCTACGCGGTGAAGCCAAACGAGGTCATGACCGCAGTGCTGTCCCGGGCCGGGTTCTCGAACGGTGACATCAACCGCATCGTCCCGGCCCTGCGCGACGCCGGCTTCAACTTCCGCGCGATGCTGCCGGGCGACAGCCTGTTCGTGCTGAGACAGCCCGGCGAAAACGGGGACAGTCCCGGGGAGGGGACACGTCCAAGGAGCGACGCGACGAACGCGTCGCGGATGTGTCCCCAGCGCGAGGACGCACCGCCGGTGCGGCTGCTCTACCAGCGAAACATCGAGACCGTCTATTGCATTGACCTCGACTCGGCCGCCGTCCGTGTCTCGATGCTCTTCAAGGATGTCCGCATGGAAACGGCATTCGTCAAAGGGACGATAACCAGTTCGCTCTACGAGACGATGATGGCGCAGGGTGAGCAGCCCCAGCTCATCATGGACTACACCGACGTCTTCGGCTGGGAAATCGACTTCTTCTCCGAGGTCCAGCCGAACGACAGCTTCGCGATACTCTTCGAACGGAAGTACTGCGACTCGGCCTGTATCGGATACGGCGCGATTCTCGCCGCGGCCTACTGGGGCCAGGTCGGCTCGTTCGCGGGCTATCGGTTCACCGACCCGGAGGGCACAACCGACTACTACAACGCCGAGGGCCAGAACCTGCGCAAGACCTTCCAGAAGTCGCCGCTCCGGTTCTCACGCGTGTCTTCGTTCTTCGGCCGCCGCTTCCATCCGATTCTGCGCCGGGCACGCCAGCACTCGGGCGTCGACTACGTAGCGCCCAAGGGAACGCCGGTCGAGGCGGTCTCGGACGGCCGCGTGGTCTCAGCCGGTTGGTCCGGGGGCTACGGACGGCTGGTCGCGGTCAGGCATGCCGAAGGATATGAAACTCGCTACGGCCACCTTTCGGGGTTCGCAAAGGGAATCCGGTCGGGAGCCTCAATCAAGCAGGGACAGCTCGTCGGCTACGTGGGTTCGACCGGGCTCTCAACCGGCCCGCACCTGCACTACGAGGTGCGGAAGAACGGCTCGGCCGTGAACCCGCTCCGGCTCAACCCGCCGCGTCGCAGCCCGGTCAGGCAATCGTTCATACCCCAGTTCCAGGATACACGGGACAGCTTTGCGCACGAGATGCAGGCCCGTGCACGATAACCCTGTGATTCGTTTTCCGCTTCTCAGCGTGGCAACTGCGCTGGTGATATGCGCGGTATTGACGGACTGCGGCGGAAGGCCGGACAAACAGCCGGTGGTGTCGGCGACGATACACGAAGCGGCGAAGCGTGGCGACATTGCGGATGTGAAGAGGCATCTGGCCAGAGGCGCGGACGTGAACGCGAGAGACAGTGATGGAGACACCCCACTGCACTCGGCCGCAGGGTGGGGACGTACCGACCTGGTCAAGTATCTCGTCGCCAAGGGCGCAGACGTTAACGCCAGCGACGGTGACGGCGACACCCCATTGAACTGGGCCGCCAGCGCGGGCCACAAGGACGTGGTCGAGCTTCTTATCGCCAGGGGCGCGGACGTGAACGCGAAGGGCGGCTGGGGCCACACGCCGCTGCATTCGGCCGCCTGGAGGAACCACAAGGACGTGGTCGAACTCCTCCTCGCAAAGGGCGCGGACGTGAACGCGAAGGAGGATAACGGCTGGACGCCGCTGCTCTGGGCTGCCCTGAATGGTGACAGGGACGTAGTGGAACTCCTCATCGCGAAAGGCGCTGACGTAAACGGGAAGGCCAGTGACGGCTACACCGCGCTGCACGCGGCCGCCAGGCACGGCCACGTGGAAGTGGTTGCGTTGCTTCTCGCCTCAGGGGCGGACGTGAACGCGAAGAACGATGCGGGCTGCACGCCGTTGCGCGCGGCCGCCAGCGCAGGCTACGTAGAAGTGGTTGATACGTTCAAGCGACATGGAGTCACGGAATAGGTCGCAACGCCGCCAACCGGAGCGCGACACGACGCTCTGCTACCTGTGGCAGACTCGCGATTCGCTCGCCCGGGTCATGGCGAGCCTCCAGCGTGGGCAGCCGCCACCACCGCTCCCAGCACACTAGTCGCCCCGCCCTTCAGTAACTCCTGCGCCGCCTGGTCGAGCGTCGCCCCGGTCGTCATCACGTCGTCCACGAGCAGCACTCTCTTCCCGCTGACGCCGGCATCGGGCCGGAGCCGAAAGGCGCGGGCGAGGTTCTTCAGCCGAGCCTCGGGATTCATCTTTCGAGTCTGGGTCGCCGTGTTCTTGGTGCGCGTCAGGCACTCTACCAGCGGAATGCGGGTGCTCATCGAGATGGCCGCGGCCAGCAGCAGCGACTGGTTGAACCCGCGTTCGCGCAGGCGCGCCGGGTGAAGCGGAACCGGGCAGACCGCGTCCGCGGCCGAGAGCACCTCGTCCTGCTGGACCAGCGCCGCCAAGGCCCGGCCGAGCAATTCGCCCACCTTTGTCTTACCTGAGTACTTGAAGGCCTGAACCAGTTTGTCGAAGGGCGGCACGTACGTGCCCAGCGCCCGCACGCGGTTCAGGCTGAACGGTGTTCGGCACTGGCCGCAGGTCTCTGCGGTTCTGGTGCACGGCCGCCCGCACTTCGGACAGACCGCGAGCTCATGGGTGAAGAGCGCAAGCCGGCAGCCCTCGCAAACCAGCCCTTCCTCGACTTCGGCGTCGCAACCGTAGCATATCGGTGGGTAGATGAAGTCCGCGAGCGACTTGAGGAGGAAGCGGACGCTACTTGCGAGCGCCGGCATCGGGCCGCGCCGACTTGGATGGCCAGCGGAGGAACAGGATGAGTAAGGCGATTCCGACCGCGGTCAGCGCCAGCGCGACGACTTGGTTGCCCCAGAGGTTCGCGCTGTTCTCGTAGTAACGCACGAAGTCAATCCCGAACCGGAAGAGCGAGTAGACGATGAGCAGCACCGCGGACAGAACGCCCGGCCTCAGCTTCCGCTTCTCGAGCCAGAGCGCAAAGAAGAACAGCACGAATCCGGCGGCCGAGGAGTAGAGCTGGGTCGGATGAATCGGCTGCCCGAGAAACGTCGCGCCCGCCGGCGAATTGGGCGGGAAGACCATGCCGCAGGCGCCCTGGGTCGGCACGCCAAAGCAGCACCCGTTGAGAAAGCAGCCGATGCGGGTGAAACCTTCACCGAGCACAATCGCCGGGGCGACCGCGTCCATCAGCTTTCGCACCGGCAGCTTGTTGGCGCGCACGAACAGGAAGCCGGCGATGATGCCGCCGAGAAACCCGCCGTAGAACATCAATCCGGCCAGCCCGCCCCGCCAGAACGCGATGATGCCGATAAGGTCGTGGTTGAACTCCTGCCAGTGGAACGCGACGTAGAAGAGCCTTGAGCCGACCACGACTGCGAGCAGGACCCAGAGCGCGAGGTCGGTCACCTTCTTCGGGTCGACGCCGAACTTCTTGGCCCGGTGCTCGACAATCGCGATGCCGCACAAGAAGGAAATGAACAACATCACTCCATAGGAGTAGATGTGCAGATTGCCGATTCTCAGGATTGTCGGGAACATCGAACTATCCTAGGCAGAAGGCCATATTAGTCAAGAAAGGTGACCCAGACCGAATTCTTACCACCAAGACACAAAGGCACAAAGAGAACCCGGACAGAACACGATGAGGGATTTCGAATTACGCAGTCCGAATCCTCTTGGTGACTTGGTGTCTTTGTGGTGGACTTCGCTTCCGCCCGGCTAGAATCGGACTGAGCCGAACGGCGAGGGTGTCAGGGTCAGAACCATGATCAGCACTGCAGCCGCGACCAAGCGCCAGTCAGCTCTGTTCAGCGGGGTCAGGTCGTCCAGCGGCGGCGGATGCCGCAATCCGAGCACGACTGCGAGCATCGCCCAGAACGGCCAGCCCAACCAGAAGAAGCCCATCAGGGCGAGCGCGGCGATGACGAACCAGCTCAGCTTCCGCCACCGCTTGCCGAAGACCGCGTAGGCGACGTGTCCGCCGTCGAGCTGCCCGATCGGCAGCAGGTTGAGCGCGGTCACGAACAACCCGAGCCAGCCTGCGAACGCGACCGGGTGCAGCAACAGGTCTTTGCCCGGCCCGAGCCGGGGGTGGAGCAGTTCCGACATGAACCAGAAGATAAGCGGCGAGCCGAGCTGGATGCCCTGCGACGCGCCGACCGCAACCGGCTTCGACAGGAGCAGGCCGATGAATGACACCGGCAGGGCGACAAGGAATCCGACCAGCGGCCCGGAAACCCCGACCCGCACCAGCGCGCTCTTGGTCGGGACCGGCGAGTTGATGCGAATGAAAGCACCCATCGTGCCGGTCATCGGGTGCGGAACCGGCAGGAAATACGGCGGCGTGGCGTCCACGCCAAGGCGTCGGGCAGTAAGGTAGTGCGCCAGTTCGTGGCTGCCGAGCACAAGGATGATGCTCAGGGAAAACGGCCAGCCGAGCAGCAGCAGGTCGAGTGGATGCCGGAATGGGTTCCCGCCTTGATTGACCGACCCGACCAGCAGGGTCGTACCGATGGTCAGCACAAACAGGAGCACGTTGACCCACAGCCTGCGTTTGCGCTTCGGCGGAGCGTAGCCGTAGGTTATGGCGTGGCCGTCCGGTGTCCGCTCAAAGTAGGCGATGTTACCGGCCGCCCTGAATACGTCCTTGAGCGCGGCCAGGTTCTCGGGCACCGGGTCGTATATGCGCCCGGTTATGCGGTTGCCGGTTATCCCCTCAATCTGCATGTACCGGCTCAATTGGTCGATGGTGAAGGAGCGACCTTCGTTCGGAGCTTCGGCCTCACTCAACATGTCGGTGAAAGCGAAGCTCGAAGTCCGAAATCCGAATGACGAATCAACGCGGAAATGACCAAATGGCCGAAGTTCTGTCCCCAATTCTGACTTCGGGCTTCAATCGTCATTCGAACTTCGTCATTGGGGGATTGAGCTGCCTCAGCAGATTCTCGGCAACTGCTGGCCTTCGAGCATTATCAACGGCCGCAGCGAACCCAGTCGTGTCTTGAGCCAGACGCCTTGGGGTTTCTTCACCACTTCGCCGATATTCGCAGCCTGCCTGCCCAGCCGGTGCTTTCGCATCGCGGCCAGCAGCCTCGCCTCAGCCCTATGCTCCGCAATCACGACGACCTTGCCTTCATTAGCCATGTAGAACGGGCTCAAGCCGAGCAGCTCGGCGACCCCGTGCACATGACTGGCTATCGGCAGGGCCGCCTCATCAACGACGAACCCGAGCTTTGTCGCCTCCGCGAACTCGTTGATGGTTGTCGCCAGCCCGCCCCTTGTCGGGTCCCGCATTAGCTTCACTCCGGGCCTGGCGAGCAGCGGCATGACTAGGCGGTCGAGCGCGGCGCAGTCGCTCTCGGCCTTGCCCTTGAAACGGTAGGCCCCGCGCGCGACCGCAATCGCGGCTTCGTGCTCGCCAATCGGGCCGTTGACGAGAATCGCGTCCCCCGGCTTCACCCGCTCCGGCCCCAGGTTCGCACGGGGCAGCAGCGTGCCGATACCGGTGGTATTGACGTACAACTCATCTTCCTCTCCCCGTTCAATCACCTTGGTATCGCCGGTTACGATCTGAACGCCGGACCTTCGACACGCGGCAGCAATCGAGCGACAGATGGCCTCGAGCTTCGTCACCTCGAGCCCTTCGCGAATAATGAACGCGAGCGAGAGGTATTGAGGTTTGGCGCCCATCACGACCAGGTCATTGACCGTACCGCAGACTGCAAGCTTGCCGATATCCCCGCCCGGGAAGAACAGCGGCTGCACCACGTACGAATCGGTGGTCATCACTATCTTCTCGAAAATGGGGACTGTACCGCGCGTCCTCGCGCTCCGGGGGACTGTCCCCATTTTCGCGTTGAAAGCGGGCAGCACCGCCGCATCCGCGAGCTTCCTGAGCGCCGGGCTGCCGAGGTTCCTGACAAACACGTTCGTTATGAGGCGGTGCATCTTCCGGCCGCCGGCCCCGTGCCCCATCACGATGCGCGAGTCAACGATATCACCGAAAACACCCGGAGGATGGACCTCCAACTCCGGCAGCTTGCGGCTTGTGGCTTGCGACTTGTGGCTATCTTTCATACTTGTAGTACGCTGCGCACGCGCCCTCGGTCGAGACCATGCACGGACCGACCGGCGATTCAGGCGTACAGGTCTTGGCGAACAGCTTGCACTCCGGCGGCACGATGACGCCAAGCATCACGTCTCCGCATCTGCAGGACGACTGACGACGGACAATGGACGAGGGACGATGGACGAGCCGGAACCGCTTCCGAGCATCGAACTCGGCGAAGTCGCGGCGGAACTCAAGGCCGGAGCCGGCAATCGAGCCCAGGCCCCGCCACGCCGCATCACAGGGCGCGAACACGGTATCCATCACCTGAAGCGCCTTCTCATTGCCCTCAGACTTCACACCTCGCTTGTACTGAATCTCGACTTGCGGCCCGGCCTGCATCTGCTTCAGGAGCATCAGTATTCCCTGCAGGACGTCGAGCGCCTCGAACCCGACCACGCAGCTCGGCAGCCGGTACTTGTCGCGCAGGAACTCATAGGGCCGGGTACCGATGATGGTCGAGACGTGGCCGGGCAGGATGAATCCATCCACGTTCACCCGGTCCGAGGACGCAATCGCGTCGAGCGCACGCGGGATTGTCTTGAACATCGGCAGCACGCTGAAGTTGCGGACTCCTGACTCCTGCGCCGTCAGCACCGTCGCCGCCACGGTCGGCGCGGTCGTCTCGAAACCCACCCCGAGGAAGACGAACTGCCGGTCCGGCGCATCCTCGGCCAGGCGCAGCGCGTCAAGCGCCGAGTACACCACCCGCACGTCCGCGCCCTTCGCCTTCTCCTGCTCC
>CAZVCQ010000114.1:0-8008 GCA_964626085.1 uncultured bacterium | reverse complement strand
AAAGGAGAAAGTGGAAAGTTGAAAGTGGAAAATCCCAAGTCCGGACTTGGTCATTTCCCCTTTTCTCTTTGTCCTTGGCCTCTCATGGCGCCTTCACGATGCGGCAGGAGGCAGCGTTCGGCCCGGTTCCGGCCGTCACGAAGTAGACGCCTGGCGGCATTGACCGCAGGTCCAGTACAAATGACGAATGACGAATGACGAATGGCGAATGGATGAGACAACCCGAGGCGTCGTAGACGCGGACGACAAGCGATGACTGATGAGTGATGAGTGATGAGCCGGAGAGGCGGATGGTCGTGGTCGTGCGGAACGGATTGGGGCTGGCATCCAGCGCCGGACGGGACACGGGCGGTTGTTTGTTCTCCTCGATTCCTGCCGGCAGCACGTCGACCGGCACCCGCAGGTACATGACGGCGTTTGTGGTCTGCGGCCCTTGGCTCTGTTCTGAGAATCCGGCAACCTGGTCCGCGAAGTAGATGATGTGGAGCGTGTCGTTGACCACTTCGGCCAGGAACGGAAAGCGCCTGCTGGTGCTGTCGGGCTGGGTGAGGCGCATCGCCGGGCTCCAGTTGTGGGCGGCGCCGCTTGTGCGGGCCGCCCAGATATCCGCGCGACACAGACCGGTGACCGGGTCGACGTTGTCCGGGTCGAACTGCTCCCAAACTGCGTAGAGCTCGCCCAGAGCCCGGTCCATCCCGATGCTGGGCCGGTCCGCGGCCAGCGCGTCATCGCCGAGCCGGGTTCCGGTCGGGCAGGAGTACTCGTGGACGAGGCGCCAACGGGGATTGGGGTCTCTGGAGTAGTGCCAGATTTGGGAGTGAAGGACATCGCTGCCGTCATAGAGGTCAGCCAGCAGGTGGATTCTGGTTGTGTCATAGGTCCCGCAGCCGGAAAGGAGAGATCGGGACAGGAGTGACGGGACCGAGTCCGATAGCCGTGAAATCGCGTACCAGTTCGCGCCGTTGTTCGGAGTTTCCTGGAGAAACAGCGTGCCGCGGTCCCAACCTTCGGTTTCCGCCCAGATGAACCCGTACCGGCCGCTCTGCTTCGACACGGCCAGGTTGAATGCCGGAAGGGCCCCGACGTGGCCGATGGGTCTTGCCCCGGCCAGAGCCCGGTAGATGAGCGTGTCGTCGCTCAAGGCAGCGAATTTGTAGAAGCCGAAGTTGGCCGCACCAACCAGCGTGTAGCGACAGTCCCCGGCGACTTTGTGTTCATAGAATGCGCCCATGCCCGAGGTGCTGTCGACGAACCGGGTCAAGAGGTGGGTGTTGCGGAACAGGTGGTCGGCGGAAATCATGGCGCTGCCGAAGCGGACGTTGATGTCCATCGAGCCGAGAGTACGCGGTTCCGAGTTCACGACCATTCCGCCGGGCCAGCGCCAGCCGCCGTCGCGGGGCCGGAAATTGTAGCGGATGGAGCCGTACCCGTCCTTCCAGACCGCATGCGTACCGGAGAGCGAATCGAAGGCAATGTACCGGATCGCAGGGCCGTACATCTGGCGGTCGCGGGACGTGAAGCCGATGGTCTCGGCGACGATCTGGGCCTGGGTGACGGCAACGAGCGTCAGAAGCGCTGTCGCCGTCAGGGCGAGCTTCGGTTGGTTCCTCATTGGTGAGTCCACATTGACTATAGACCGTGGTTCGGACTAGTCAAGTTGTCAGCAGGTTCCACACCAGTTGCCAACTGGTTCTCTACCTGCGCGGCACGGGAGATTCACCGACTGGGCCCGGCTTCCCGACGCCTTATGCCCAGGTTACGAACCAGTTATCCACATCCAGTGGTGGGCTGCTTGACACGGCGGGTACGCGTTCGTATCTTCATCCATGACCAATCAGGCGAACAGAGTGTCTCTCCACGCTGTTGCCTCCGGTATTGTCCAGGGAGTATGCTACCGGGCGTTCGTCGTCAGGGAGGCAAAGGAACTCGGTTTGCGCGGGGTCGTGCGCAATCTACCCGACGGGCGGGTGGAAGCCGAAGCCGAGGGGGAAAGGCGGCGGCTGGAGCAGCTCATCAAGCGGTTGCACGCAGGTCCGCCCGACGCGCAAGTAACCGACGTGGCGACGGAGTGGAGCGAGTGCCGGGACGAATACAGAGATTTCCGGATAGACTACGACTAGTTCGCCAAGTCAGCCGAAGTCAGATTCCAGAAGTCAGGGCTGCGGGACGGGGCGCGGTCGGTTCTTGACAACATCGAGCGTGCTTCTATGATAGGCGCGTGAAAGAAGCAGCCTTCATGGCCGAGGCGCTCGATCTGGCAAGGCGCGGGTGCGGCAGGGTCTCGCCCAACCCGATGGTCGGTGCCGTGCTTGCCATGAACGGACGAGTAGTGGGCCGCGGCTGGCACCGTCGCTTCGGCGGTCCGCATGCCGAAGTCGAGGCAATTACTGCTGCGGGGCGCCGGGCAGAAGGGGCGATCCTGTACGTGACAATGGAGCCGTGCTGCTTCCACGGCAAGACTCCCGCCTGCACGAATGCCATCCAACTGGCCGGAATCAAGCGGGTCGTGGCAGCAACGCTTGACCCGAACCCACGCGTCAACGGCAGAGGGATGCGCTTCCTGCGCGAGAGCGGTATCAAAACCTCGGTCGGCCTGCTGGCGAACGAGGCCCGGCGGCTGAACGAGGGCTATTTCACTACCCTGCGCAAGCACCGGTCCTTCGTCATCCTGAAGGTTGCGGCCACGCTTGACGGAATGGTCGCCGACCAGAAGGGCCGCTCGAAGTGGATAACCGGGCCCCGGGCGCGCGCGCTCGGGCACAGCCTGCGCCTTTGCGCTGACGCGATTGTCGTGGGCGTCAAGACAGTGATTGCCGACGACCCGCTTCTGACTTGTCGCGTGAAGCCTGCCAAGCAGTTGGTGCGCGTCATCCTCGACCCGGACCTTGCGACTCCGCACGGCTGCCGGCTGTTTAAGGAGCCGGGGCCGGTGTTGGTGTTCACTGCCAGCAGCGATGCCTCGAGAGCCGAACGTTTCTGGGCCAAGAACGTCGAGGTGCTGCGTGTCAGCAAGAGCAAGGACGATCTGCTGAGTTGGCCGGAAATACTGGCGGAGTTGCACCGAAGGCAGTTGCAGACCGTTCTGATTGAGGGCGGGGCGACCGTGGCTTCGTCGGCGCTGGAGACCGGTATCGTTGACAAGGTGTACGTGTTCCAGTCACCGAAGGTACTCGGCCCGGGCAAGTCTTTCACTCACGGCCTTGCCGTGCGTGGGCTGGGACAGGCAATAGAACTCAAGCCGGTGGACCACCACTGCATCGGCCCGGACTTCCTCACGGAGGGCTATGTTCACCGGACTCATTGAGACCGTCGGCCGGATAGAACGGGCAGTCGGCCGGCAGGGCAACCGCTTGTTCACAATCAAGGCCGGGTTTGCCGCGGAGTTGAAGCTCGGCGAAAGCGTGGCGGTGAACGGCTGCTGCCTGACCGTAATCAAGGCGGAGAAGCAGAACTTCGACGTCGAAGCCGTCGCCGCGACCCTGGAAACGACGACCCTGGGCCGCCTGAAGATCGGCGAAGCAGTGAACCTGGAGCGGGCGCTGCGGGCCGGCGACAGGATGGGCGGCCATTTCGTGCAGGGGCACGTGGACGAAGTCGGCAAAGTCCGCCGCATCGAGCAGCATTCAGGGCACTGGATCCTCGCGGTCGAGGCCGACCGGCGCAACTCGCGCCTGCTGGTCGAGAAGGGCTCGGTCTGCGTTGACGGAATCAGCCTGACGGTGGCGGCCCTTCGGCCGGGCGAGTTCGCGGTCAACATCATTCCACACACTTGGGAGAATACCACCCTGAAGCAGCGCCGCCCCGGCGACAGGGTCAACATCGAATACGACCTCTTGGTCAAGGCGGCGCAACGGGGAGTTACGAGTGACGAGTGACGAGTTGCGGAGCGAGGGGACCGGCAACACGGAGAGCGGAACGACCTGACTCTGATTCTGCTCGCGGCGGCGCTGTGCGGTGGCCTGGACCAACAGATGTCCGAAGGCATCAGGCGCGGCTGGCACAGCCCGACGATGGACGTGGTGATGTCCACTGCGACGGAACTCGGAGGCCTGTATGCCAGCGGCGGCGGCACTGCAGCGCTCTACCTGACGGGCCGGCCAAGGCTCAGGCAGGCGGCCGGACTCGCCGCCTGTTCGTGGCTGGGGGCAACGGTTGTGCTCACCGGCATTCGGGCGGTTGTGAACCGGCCCCGGCCGCTCGAACCGAACTCGGGTTGGCTGAATAGCTCGTTTCCGTCTAATCACACGACCAGCTACTTCGCGATAGCCACGGTGTACGCCGTCAAGTTTCCCGGGCTGGCTCCGATATTGGGCGCGGCGGGCGCAATGGTTGCCTTGTCCCGCGTGTATCTCGGGCAGCACTGGCCGTCGGACGTGCTGGTCGGAGCCGCGCTCGGCGCCGGTGCCGGACTGCTGGCGGTGCGGTTCGAGAAACCGATAGGCCGGCTGCTGCGTCTGGAAGACTCGCGCGTCCGCGTGCTGCAGCCGTCGGCCGGTACCGGCGGACTCAGTATCGTTACGTTCTCGTTCTAGACCGGCACAATTGACGGTTCTTCTGTTTCTCCCTAGAATCCAGCAATGGACATGAGATTGATTCGCGAGAACCCGGACGAGGCGCGGCGGATGCTCGCCCTGCGGCGCTCGGGAATCGACATCGAGCGGATAGTAGCGCTCGACGCGGAGCGTCGCCGGCTGTCGAAGGACCGCGACGAGGCGCGCCACCGGCAGAAGCAGGTTTCCGAAGCCGTGGGCCTGGCCAAGAAGGAGAGACGTGAGTGCGTGGCTGAGATGGCTGAGGCACGTGAGATATCCGAGGTGGTGAAACGGCTCGACGCCGACGTTGCTCGCATCGAGGCTGAACAGGCCGACCTGGCCAGGTTGTTGCCGAATGTTGTCCATGCGTCGGTTACGGCGGAAGAAGAAACCGTCGGCCAGTGGGGCGAACCGCGCAAGTTCGAATTCAAACCCCTCGCGCATTGGGACCTGGGCGCGGCGCTGGGTGTGATAGACCTTGAGGCAGCGTCACGGCTGGCCGGGTCGCGGTTCGTTGTCTTCAGAGGTCAGGGCGCGCTGCTCGAACGGGCGCTCATCAACTACTTCCTTGATACCAACACGCGGCGGCACGGATACACTGAGATCTCGCCGCCGTACATGGCCAACGCGGCCACGCTTGAGGCTACCGGGCAACTGCCTCACCTTGAGAGCGAGATGTACAAGACCCAGGATGACATCTACCTGGTGCCGACCGCAGAGCCGCAACTCGTGAGCTACCATCGGGGGCAGACGCTGCAAGAGTCACAACTGCCGCTCAAGTACGTGGCGTACACGCCCTGCTTCCGGCGCGAGGCCGGCTCGTACGGCAAAGACGTACGCGGTATGATCCGCGTACACCAGTTCGACAAGGTGGAACTCGTGCGCATCGTGCATCCGGAGAAGACCTACGAAGCGCTGGAGGAGATGAGGCAGGAGGCCGAGAGCCTGCTGCGCGACCTTGGCATTCCCTACCGGGTCAAGCGGCTCGCAGCATGGGACATGGCGCACCAGTCGGCCAAGACCTACGACCTGGAAGCATGGGCAGCCGGGCAGGATCGCTGGCTTGAGGTCTCTTCAGTCTCCGCGTGCGAGGACTACCAGACCCGGCGCGGCGGCATCCGGGCCAAGGGCAAAGACGGCAAGACGTTCTTCCCGCATGCGCTCAACGGCTCGGCGCTTGCTCTGCCGCGGGTGTTCGTGGCCATACTCGAGAACAACCAGCAGGCAGACGGCACGGTTGTGGTTCCCGAGGTGTTGAGGCCGTACATGCACGGCCTCGAACGCATCAGCTAGGCGCAAGGCGCGGGACATGACCGAAATCGCGGGGACTGTACCGGATTGCGCCGCGTTCCTGCGCGGCGGGGACTGTCCCCCTCTGGCGATTTCGGATCGTGTCCCAAGCCGGATCCTCAGAGCCTAAACGCCAGCGGCAGCAACTCTCTTAGATGATATGTCTTCCTCGAGCGTCCGTTCGACAGGACGATCTCCGGGTTTGCTGAGAACTCGGTAATCACCTGCAGGCACGCGCCGCAGGGGGGCGTCAGTTCCGGCGTATCGGCATAGACAAGCACGGCTCGGACCTCGCGCTGGCCGGCTGAGATGGCCTTGAAGATGGCCACCCGCTCCGCACAGATGGTGAGTCCGTACGAGCCGTTCTCGACGTTGCAGCCGGCGAAGACGCGACCATTCGCGGTCAGCACCGCCGCACCGACCTTGAATTTCGAGAACGGGGCATAAGCGTTCTTCGCTGCGGCTCGGGCCGCGCGCAGCAGGCGGGTTTGGGTGCTCTTGATCATGTCTTAATCTCCTTCAGAAAGCTCGTGCCGTGCGGCGTCGGTTTCACCTTCAGGAACTCGGCTGCGGTCTGGCCCAGGTCGGCAAAGGTCGGACGCGTGCCCAGGTTGACTCCTTGCTTGAGGCCCGGTCCGAGCGCGAGAAGCGGCACGTACTCGCGCGAATGGTCGGTCGATGGTGTTGTCGGGTCATTGCCGTGGTCTGCGGTGAGGAAGAGCAGGTCCTGGCCATCCAGTCGGTCCAGGATGTTAGGCAGGAAGTCGTCGAATTCTCCTAGCCCTGCCGCAAAGGCCGCAGGGTCATTCCGGTGTCCCCAGTCCATGTCGAACTGGACCAGGTTCGTGAAGATGAGGCCGGCCTTCGTTTTCTCCATCGCTTCGATGGTCAGGCGCACGCAGTCGGCATTGTTGACTGAGTGGTGGGTGTCCGTGAACCCGCGTCCGGCGAACAGGTCATCAACCTTGCCGATTCCGACAACCGGTAGGCTGGCTTCCTTCACATTGTCGAGCAATGTCGGCTGCGGCGGCGTGCAGGAGAAGTCCTTACGTCCGGCAGTCCGTTTGAACGAGCCCGGCTTGCCCGTGAACGGGCGGGCGATGACTCGACCGACGCAGAATGGCCCGGCGCACAGCCCGCGAGCCTTTTGGCAGACGCGGTACAGCTCGTCCGGCGCGATGACGTCCTCGTGGCAGGCAATTTGCAGCACGCTGTCGGCCGATGTGTAGACAATCGGACAGCCGGTTCGTAGATGTTCCTCACCCAGCTCCTTGATGATTTCCGTGCCGGATGCCGCCTTGTTGCCGATGACCTTTCGGCCGATGGTCTGCTCCAGGCTGTGTATGAACTCAGGAGGGAAGCCGTCACGGAACAACGGGAATGGGGTGCGGGTCACCAGGCCGGCGATTTCCCAGTGACCGGTTGTCGAGTCCTTTCCTACAGATTGCTCAGCCATTCTGCCGAAGCACGCCTGCGGCTTCTCTTGTGCCGGGATTCCCCGGATCGGAATGATGCTGCCGAGTCCGAGCCGGGTCAGGTTCGAAAGCTGAAGCCCGCCGACGGCCTTCGCGAGATTCGCGAGTGTGTCGGAGCCTATGTCGCCGTAGCTGTCCGCGTCGGGCAACTCCCCGCACCCGACCCCGTCCAGCAACAGGATAATGACACGAGACATCAATGAACCACGGATGGACACGGATGAACACGGATCGGGCAGATACAACAGGGGTTCAGACGACGAGCCTCTCGAACTTGAGTTTGGGCCGAGCGAGATTGAGCAGGAGACCGACTCGGATGCCGGAAATCCTCAGGTAGTTGAGTGTCTGGGCGCGGTGGATATCTTCCAGGGCACTGACCGACTTCACTTCCACGATTACCTTGTCGTCGACCATCAGGTCGGCGTAGTAGACTCCGACTTCCTTGTCCTTGTAGGTGACCGTGAATTCCTTCTGAGGGGTGACAACGTGCTTGCGTAGGGACAGCTCGTGGGCCAGCGCGTTCTCGTAGACCTTCTCAAGCAGGCCGCAGCCCAGCGCGTTGTGAACTTCGAATGCCGCTCCGATGATATCCTGGGTCAGCTCTTCATGGAGCATCCTCCCATCAGTGTTCATCGGTGTTCATCCGTGGTTACGGAGTATGCCGGGGACAGGATTTGAACCTGCATGCCGTAAAGCACATGGCCCTCAACC
>CAZVCQ010000113.1:0-8123 GCA_964626085.1 uncultured bacterium | reverse complement strand
GAGCACGAACCGATACCAGTCGTGTGCCGCGCGGTCCCCTGGGAGAATGCGATTGGAGCTGGAGAGCTTTCGCGCTACAGCAAGCATGTTTGCGCGCGAGGTCGGGCGCGGCCTCTCTGCGAAGTGCCGAGATCCAAGGTTGGACGTAGGATGTCGAGGTTATCCCCGTAGTAGAGCAGGTTAGGTTGATTCCCGTCTGACATCAGTGCTGAGGATAGTCTCTATTATCTCGCAGTCAAGCCGAAAGTCGCAGCCGCGGTTTCGCCGAAACCCCGGGCGGGCCTATAGGCTCTTCCATAAGCTGGGGCATAAGCTCCTCCATAAGCCCCTCCATAAGCTCGGGGATAATCTCCCCGAGAATCTCCCCCACAAGCTGGGGGAGAAGCTCCGCCATAGTCCGGGGCAGAAGCTCGTCCATAAACCGGGCGATAAGCTCCTCCAGAGCCTGTCCCATAAGCCGGGGCACAAGCTCCTCCATTAGCAGAGGCATAAGCCCGCCCATAAGCCCGTCCAGAATCCGGGGTATAAGCTCCTCCATAGGCCGGAGGATAACCCCGGCAATAAGCTCGGGGATAGCCGGGGGGATATATCCCCCCCACGACCCCTGGACGGGAAATCTGCATTTTCCGCAATTCTCTCTTGACCAGAAACGCCGAAGAGACGCTATTACTGTATGAGGACTGCTAATGGAATCTAGCAAAGGAGAGTGACATGAATGAGATAGAGCTGAACCAGAAGACGCGGGACCTGCTGGACTGCGTCCGACACAGGCGTAAGTGCTTGTCGGTGTATGAGATGCCGGCAGACCTGGCCGAGGCTGCGGTGTGACCGGCTGCTGGGCATCGTCTACCAGTGGTGGTTTCCGTGACTTGGGATACAATTCTGTCGTGGGGTGGGCGGCCCAGGGACCGCCTGGGGAGTAGTATCTGCCGATACGGCGTGTGGTACAACTAACCCTACGACTGCCGGTATTTCCAGACGAACAGCGAGTGGAAGGACGAAGCGGACAACTGCTGGAACAACGTCTCGAAGAACGACTGGAACAACGGACTGAGCAGCGCCGGATTCAGGTTGAGACACAGGTTGCTATTCAGGTTGAGATGGAGCGAACGACGCAGTTGCCGACGCAAGCGAGTACACAGCGGAAGATACTTCGGCCGCTACTTCCCGTCGTACATCCTCAGGTACTTCGCGACACACATTGAAGGAACCGCAAAGGCCGCGACTGACTGGTGCGGGTCGAACTCAAACCGCGCCAGAGTTCCCAGCCCAGCAGCGCCGGTTGCGCCGTAACCGATGGTTCGGTCTGCAGAAGCGGGCGGGGTGTTGCTGCCATACCCCGCCCGCGTTGTGGTATCGGCAGGCCGGCCGTCCGTGTATACTCATCCATGGCCTTTGACGAGATGCTGCGCCGCCGAGTGAAGTCCGTCTGCTATGCGCAGGGGGTGAGCGTCACCGCGGTTTCGGGCTACTGCAGTTTCGCACTTCAGGTCGAGAAGACGCGAAAGCGGGTGAAGGGTCGGGACCTGGAACTGGTCGTCGGGGCCCTGGTTACTCGCTACGTGGGGCTGGGTCTTAGGCGGAAGGTGCTGGAGGCCATCGCGCGCAATCTGTTCAATGTCAATGTGCCGAACCGGGAGTGAGAGTTGCGCTTTGCGCTGAGACCGATAGGGGGGAGGCAGGTCGCGAGCAGCGAGTTGACAGTCAGGCTGCGGCCTGTAGCATCACACCGTGTTGTCTGTGGACTTCCTGGTCGTCCCCAAAGGGCCGGCATATGGAGGCACGTGAAGACGCTTGAAATCGGCTCCGGCCTTGAGCCGTGTCAGGCCAGGGAAGGCGAAGAGGTCGTTCACCTCGACTGTCAGCCGTTGCCCCATGTCGAGCAGGTCTGGGACCTTGACAAGTTCCCTTACCCTTTCGAGGACAACTCGTTCGACCGCATCGTCGCGACGGACGTGCTCGAACACATGAAGGACGTGAGACGGACGGTCGAGGAACTCTGGCGAATAGCCAAACCCGGCGCGGACATCTCGGTGCGCGTGCCCTACTGGTCGTCGTTCCGCGCCCATCGCGACCCGACCCACCACTCCTTCTTCGACGAACACACCTTTGACTACTTCGGCACGAGCAAGCTATCCTACTATAGCGCCGCTCGGCTCAACGTCTTGTCAATAACCGAAGAAGAAACCTATCCACGCCTGTTCGGCCTGCTCAGGCGTCTCGCTCCCCGGCTCGAACGCGGTATCAAGAAGCACTTCCTGAACATGGTTCTGAGCCTCAGCTTTGAGCTTCAGGTGGTCAAGCCGCCGGTGGTGTCCGGGGATTTCGGGGACAGCGAGCTTGTCCAATAACTAGCTGAATCCGGGACGGTTCGTGCATCGGTCTGTGGGTTGACAACGTCTAAGAGTTGGTGTCAGTTCCCCCGACAATCTGGCTGCTGGACTAAAGGAGTCGCTGACTCATACCTACTCGCCCTTATGACAACAAGAACCAGAACTTTCTGTTGCCGCCCAGTGTGAATGAGTGGGTCCGTGCCGACCATCCGGCTCGGGTCCTCTCCGATATTGTTGACGATCTGGATGTCTCCGGTTCCCGTAGCGTGAGCACTCAATGGCGGCCCTGCTACGACCCGCAGATGATGGTGAAGGTGCTCCTGTGGGGTTACGCGACCGGCTTACGTGCCAGCCGGGGGATTTCGGGGACACATCCTTATCTCATTCTCGTCAAGGCCGGGAGAAGACCTGCTTCCATTGCCTGCGTGGTGTAATCCGGTTCCGCCCGCTGTCAAGCCGAGGTTCGCTCGGGAAAACAGGGCGGGAGTCTTGGGGGGAGCCTTGAGAGATGATTTGACGACTGTCTTGAGATGCGTTGTGACAGGAGTCTTGGCAGGAGTTGTGAGAGGAGTCTTCAGAGGAGTCTTGGCCGGAGTCTTCAGAGAAGTCGTGACGGGAGACTTGAGAGGAGTCTTGGGTTGAGTCTTCGCAGGAGTCTTCAGGGATGACTTGGCGGGAGTCATGGCGGAAGTCGTGGGCGGAGTCGTGACGGGAGTCTTGGCTTGTGACTTGGCCGGAGTCTTGGGAGGTGTCTTGGGATGAGCCTTGGCAGGAGTCGTGAGCGGTGTCTTGGCCGGAGTCTTAACCGGTGATTTGAGACCCCATATGGCTCACCCGGGGGTGGGGGACTTCCCGGAAAACTGCACCTTTTTCCGAGAAGTGTCGTATCAATAACTGTAGGGTGACGTATGAGCAGACGACACAGCCGACCTTCGCACCACGAGGGCCCGCACGAGCTGCGGCGCTGGGCGATTGTGGACAGCCTGGTGGCGGACATTTCCGAGAAAGAGGCGTATCTGGTGTTCGCAAGGGAACTCGCAGTCGCAGAACGTTCTTCGTCCTTCGTCCATCGTCCTTCGATGCGAAAACCGGGGACAGTCCCTCGGAGCAGCTGCGTCGGACTCGCTGCGGTACAGTCCCCGTTTTCCGCACGTGCACCTGTGACCCATTGGGGTGAAAACCAGTTGGACCCCACCCGCGTGTCTGTCCGGCGCGGCAGGGGAGAGGCGGAGCAAGGATCACACCGAAGTCAGAAGTGAGAAGTCAGATGTCAGATGTTAGAAGTCAGAGGCTGGAAATCAGAGAGCCGGAGTCGAGGCTCTGTCGACCTTGGCGCGCTTGGCGGTTATGCTCCGGCGTTGGGAGTTCTGTACTGTGTCATCTGGTGTCAGAGTTGCAGGTCGTCCGGGTTGCGGGCTGCGGCCGGGTGCTTGACTTGGGTCAGCGCAACGTTATAATCGAGCGTTGACGGATACAACTACGCAGCCAAGCGAGCCGGCGTCGGCCGAGCGGGCAAGCTCGGACGCTATTTTGCTGGCCACGGTCGGGTACGTCCCGCTGTTCTTCTTCCTGCCTTTGTTCGTGGGCGCCAAGGAGCCGTACGCGAAGTTCCACGGTCGGCAGAGCCTGGTGTTGTTTGCGGCCGTGGTCGCTTTCAACATCGCGGTGGGATTCACCGACCTGATCCTGGGCCGGGTCCTGGGCAGCATGTTCCTGATCGGATTCTTTTTCAAGGCTGTGGCCTGGCTGGTCCATTATCCGGCCGGGTTCGTGGTGGCTGTGGCATACGCGGTGCTGGTCATTGTCGGCATCGTACAGGCCGCCACCGGCCAGTACTGGCGCATTCCGGTCCTGGGCGTCTACGCCGAGCGGCTCAAGTTGTAGGTAGTCTGGCAAACGATAACCTGAGGAGGTATTGATGGATGAGGCACCGAAGCCCGAGCAGTCCGTGAATCCGGCGCCGATTAGCGCCGCCGACGTCGAGGCGGCCAAGGGGACAGCCTGGCTGTCCTACCTGGGAATCCTGTGGCTGATTCCGCTGTTGACGATGAAGGAAAACACCTTCGCCAAGTTCCACGTCAAGCAGGGCATCATGCTGACGATCCTGATGGTTGCGAGTTGGATTCTCGTGGCGATTCCGATCATAGGTTGGCTCGCGGACGCGGTCATCTGGGTCTTCGCCATCGTCATGATGATCATGGGCATAGTCAACTCACTCAACGGCAAGTACTGGACCATGCCGATCATTGGGAAGTGGGCGGCGGACTGGTTCAAGTTCTAGCGACCCTGACCATAGCTTAAGAGAAGCGCCGCCCTGGGGCGGCGTTTCCTTTGCCCGGCCTTTCCACATTCTATTCACCCCTTCTTCCGATAATAGAGATTATGTAAACTAGCGGTGGATAACGCATAGCCGGGCTGCGCCAGGCCGGGACCGGCTATTGTCGGGTTGCGGACTTGTAGATTGCGGCGAGTGTCTCCCCCGCGCGCGGCCAGAGGTAGTTTTCCTGGATGCGGTCGCGCAGGGCAGAGTCTTTCTTGCGGGCCAGGGCCTGCTTGAGCGCGTTGGCTATCGATTCGTCCGACGTCGGCTCAAGGTATGTCGCGAGGTCGGTGAAGTACTCCTGAGTGCCGCCGTAGCGGGTGATGCAGACTTTGGCGCCGGCCAGCCCGGCTTCAAGCGCGGCCAGGCCCGGGGTTTCGTACAAGGACGGCAGGATGAACGTATCGCAGGCCGCGTAGGCCGATTCGAGCATCGGTGAGTCCGGGGCGAGCCCGGGGATGACTTTGATAGTCGGAGTCTCGGCAACCAGCTTCATGCACTGGTTGGCGTACCCGGTCTCGGATACCGGGCCGATGAGCACGGTCGGGACGCCCAGGGCTTTGGCCGCCTTGAGCATGGGGAAGACGTTCTTGCGGGCCGGGCCGACGTGGCCGACGTAGAGCAAGAAGTCACGCAGGCCGTGCTCTTTGATAAACAGGTCCGGGGTCGCACTGGCGAACCTCTCCTCCACGCCGTTGGGCAGCTCCTGCATCTTGCTCGCCGGCACCCCAAAACCTTTGGCCAGCATTTCCATCTCGTCTTTGGTGTCGGGCAGGACCAGCTCGGCCATGTCGCAGAGTTCCTTACAAAACATATGTTCCGTCCAGAACCCACCGCGCTGGCGTACTTTACGCGCTATGCCGACCGCGGTCGCGACCCGGTTTGGGTTATGGCGGGAGTAGAATACCGGCGTGACGATAAGTCTCATGCCCAGGCCGTGTATGGAGCGGCCCAGGTGGTAGGTGCCGACGTGGGAGCCGAACAGGTGGAAGAAGGCGAATTCCTTCAGGTCGTACCGTTTCCACGGGTCGAAGAACTCGACCTCGACCCCAAGCTTGCCCAGTTCGCGGGCAAGGGAACGCATCTGGACCTCTACCCCGCCGCCGAGTACGGTTATGGCCGAGAAGGAACCGAACAAAACCTTCATGTTGGAAGTTCCAAGTTCCAAGTCACAAATCCCAAGTCCGGAACCGTGCTTCCCGACTTAGACATTAGTCATTTCCGCTTTGGTTGGGAATTGGCACTTGGTGATTGGTCATTTGTGTCCGGACTATAACCTAGCCGCGGTGACCCTGCAAGTTCTTCCGCGCCTTACGATGGAGGTTGCGGGCGTGGAGCAGCAGGCTGGGCTTGCGGGCAGCGAGGTTCTTCGGGTCGAACCGGACCGGTTCGGGCAGGTCGTGCCATTCGAGTTCGGAGAGCGGCCAGGTGCCCGCGGCCGCGGGCAGCAGGGCATAACGGCCGTTCTGCTCGACGACTACGGTGAGGCCGGCTTCGGTTCTCTCAGCCTTGACCTCCAGCTGGCCATCGGAGACGCGCGCCGACCATTCGAACCGCTCCCGCCGCTGCCACCAGCCAGCGAACTCGGTCATGGTCATGACCGTGTTGCAGCGTTCCTTGCCGTATTGCAGGACGTCGGCCAGCAGGTCGCTGAACTGGGCGATGCGTTCAGGATGGTCGTAGAGGAAGCATGGCTCCAGCCGGGCGACCTGGAGGTCAATCACGGTGCGGAAGTAGTCGACCATCTGCGTTCTGCTTGCCCGGGCTGCGACCAGCCTGCCCAGGCAGATGGGATGGACCGGCAACTGCAGGACCTTGCCCAAACGTCCGCCCACAATTGGACGAAACGGCAGGTCATCGTAGGCGAGGCAGAACTCGGATGAGTATTCGAAGCCGAGCCGTTCGAGTGCCCGGTTCAGGTTGGGATTCCACTCGCCGTACGGAGCTACGACCCCGACCGGTTCGATGCCGGCGCCTGCCATCGTTTCCTTGCCTCGCCTGAAGTTATTGAGGTTGCGGGCGTAGTCAGGATAGACGCTGTGGCGCAGGCAGTGGAGTTGGATGTCATGGCCCTGGCGCGCAAGGTCGGCGAACAGGTCGAGATGGGCTTTGTGCGCGCCCACGTTCACGTACCAGCTGAACTTCATGCCGACGCGGTCGGCAAGCCGGGCCACTGCTTCGAGGTCTCGACGCGGACCGAAGTCGGTATCCACCCGGAAGGCGAATGTGCTGAGCGATTGGTGATTGATGAAAGGCACCGGGGAGAGATGAACGTAAGGCAGACTTTTGTGGGCCAGAAGGAACCTGAGGCAGTTGGCAACCAACCGCCGTACCTCTCCCCTGCTCGTCCGCGCTACGGTGTCAAAGGGGAACCGTGGCGTGTCAGCCGGGAACCGCTTCGGTCCGGATGCGACGTTGCTCACGACCTTGGCGACATCGAACGGCAGCAGTATGCAGTACCCGCGTCCGGCTGGAGTCGCGAGGATTGCTTTGGCTCCGGAGTCCGTGACCCCGGCGTTAGCCTCAGAGAGAAGTGAGCCCCGCGTCTCGATGTCGACGATGCCGACGTTGCGGAACAGCGGCGAGTCAGCGTCAGGCGCAAGCCAATGCAGCCGTTTGGCCGTGGGCCTCAACTCAAGCCAGACATCGGCGGCGCTGACACCGGCGGCCAGCAGGCCACCGCCGGATTGGATGTGCTGCCAGATTCGTTGCGCCTGCACCTCGCCCGGCTCCCGGTTCAGGACAACTACGTCGCTGTCGCTCAGTCGCGAGCCGGACCGGAAACCCACGCCTTCCTGCTTCAGTAGTTCCTGCCAGTGTAGATTCTCGTCCCAGAGCGTTATCATCAGTTCTTCGCCAGCCCGATGTCCTCGGGAGTGATGCCTTTCAGGACCAGCAGGAACACGGAGTAGGTCAGGGCCCCGAACCCGATGCACCCGACCAGGTTCATTCCCCGCAAGAGGTGGACGACAACGCCCATGGCCGTGGACGCGACGAGCGGCGCCAGCGTTCGTAGTTCCAGTCTGGGCTTGATCAGGCTCAGCAGGCTTCGACCCATCAGTGCCAGCAGGCATGCTTCGCCGGCGACGATCGCCAGGGCCGCACCGGTAGCGCCGGCGAGCGGAACCGCCACCAGGTTGAAGGCGACCGCGGCCCCGTACCCGATTGCCGTGTTCCGGAGGAAGCGGCGTTCGTTTCCCGCCGCCAGCAGCGTGTACCCGGCCAGGCTGTTGAACATGCTGAGCGGCAGGAACCAGACCAGGATGCGGAGAACCGGGAAGGCGCCGGCGTACTGTACGCTGAAGACCCCGCCCAGTATCGGCCGGGCGAGGATGAACGTACCCACGCAGAGCGGGAGGCTGAGCGCGAGTATCATCCGGACCATTGTGCCGACCAGTTCGGCCAGCCGGCCGGGCTGGTCCTTAAGGAACCGGGAGACGACCGGGAAGAAGGCCGTGTAGAATACTCGG
>CAZVCQ010000112.1:0-8138 GCA_964626085.1 uncultured bacterium | reverse complement strand
CGGCTGGCGTCGGACTATGCGCGGCATCAAGACCAAGGTGCTGGAGCAGGGCGAAGGCGCTTTCCGCGGCCGGCAGCTCAAGTTCATCGGTACCGAGCGGGGGCGATACAGATTCGCATTCAGGCCGGACCTGCCGATACTCGACCCGACCCAGACCAAGAAGCTGACCGGCGTAATGGAGGTAGATCCTCATTCCGGACTGCCGGTACGTCTCTACTGCAGCGATTCGGGGAAAACCGCAGAATGGGAGCTGCGGCTGGGTCGGTTCAACCGCGCCGGGTCGGTCGGTGTCCCTTACCAACCGGCGATGACGGTTGATGCCCGTCCCACAAAGGCACTGAACAGGGCCGGCTTCGACCGCACGGTGGCGATACTCAACCAGAGGCTGGCAGAACTTGGCTGGGATCACCGCTTGCGCCGGACATCACGAGGCTTGACTTTGCTGCTGGGGCAGCCCAAGTCCCGTCGCCAAATCGAGCTGCTGTTCAGCCGCGGCAGCGTTGAGATATGGGAGGGGCGTTGGACAGGCAGCGGCGAGACCTTGGACTCGGGCGCTGCCGTCGAGGTCGGAGGGGACGCTTCACGTAGGGTCGTGCTTGAGCGTCTGCTGGCCAGTAATGAGCGAATCGCCGCTGAAGTGCGTACAACCACTCCTTCGGCTGCTGCTCTGGTGACATCGGTCGTCATGTCCGATACCGGCAAGCCCGCAATACTCGTGGCGGACCACGTGGCACTGGCCGCAGCCAGACCGGCCCCGGAGGGCAAGCTGGTATTCGATGATATCGGCAACGAAGACGACGTGAGAGTCATCGCGGCTCTGGCAAACGGTGGCGTTATACCGGCGGGCTTCGAGATCACATTCAAGCCGTGACAGGGCAAAGTCGGCCAGGCGGCTTGACTTGAGCCGGCACCGTTCTAGACTCCTTTCTACGAAGATACCACCGCTGCCAGCCGTCCTGGTCATACTTCCGGTCATGTTATCGGCTTCGGTTACCGTCATAGACTCGGATGAGAACGGTGTTTCATTTCGATACACACCGGGGGAGATCAGGCTCACGAACGGGGTCGACGGCAGGCAAGCAGTGGACTTCGATGACGCGGACCATTTCGCTCAGCCCGGTGAGCCCGACTTGCCGGGAAGGGTGGTGCGCGTCGGGATTCCTCAGTCTGGCGGCGTGCGACTCAGCGTCAGGACCGGACCGGAGCGAAAGCTCCATGCCGTCAGGCTCTCTACCGTTCCCCACATGTCGTGGGACGGCGACTCGTCGTGGTGTGATGAACTGCCGACGAAAGCCGGGGTCCTTCCCCAAGAGCCGGCCGAGGTGGGGCCGGCAGAGGTTCTGCGCAGGATCAGGTTCGTTGAGCTGCGACTGAGCCCGTGCCGGTATGACCCGGAGATAGGTGCGTTGAGCAGCTATGAGTGGCTTGACGTCTCACTTACATTCGAGCGGAAGCCACAGCGGCATGGTGACTCGGACCCGCTGGACGGTGCACTAGCATCAATGCTGCTCAACGGGCAGGCGGCCCTGGACTGGAAGTTGGATTGGCCCGACGTCACGGCTTCTCAGTCGGCCTCGGCGGCCCCTGTCGGACAGTTCGAGCGTTCACCTAACTGGCTGAAGATAGGGGTCGACTCCACCGGCCTCTATGGAGTCACCGGCCGCGAACTGGCCGCAGCTGGTCTGAACCTGTCCGGGTTGAACCCGACTACGCTTGCCCTGTATACGGTCGGTGAGCACGAGCCGAACATGTCCTACCCCGACTCGATGAGAGAGGTCCCGGTATTCGTACAGGGCGAAGCGGACGGCAAGCTGGATCCGACTGACCGAGTCGTATTCTACGGTATGGGACCAGGGCACTGGATCGGGCGGTGCTCGGCCTACACCAAGAACTACTTCACTCGGCAAAATGTCTACTGGCTGACCTGGGGCGGAGCCCAGGGAAGCAGGATCGTTTCGAGCCCTGGGCCGGCCACGATCAACACGCCGGTGGTCTACGTCGGCCGTGACCGACTACATCAGGAGCGAGACCTGGATTGCCCGGCTCGTTCCGGCTTGCTCTGGATATGGACGCGGCTCTTCAAGGCGGCCGACCGCGAGGTAGCAGTACTGGACGTGCCGCTCGACGTCGTCTATCCGGTTCAGGTAGGCCGCCTGGCAGGGAGATTCACGGCCGATGCCGGCGGAAATCGGCTATCCGTGCTGTTCAATCACCGCCCGGTTGCCGTCTATGAGTTTGACCAGTCCCCGCCTTCGAGCCCGTTCGACTTTGCCGCCGACACTGCCCTGCCGGCGAACTTCGGCCGCAACGTGCTGACGTTTGAGCTGCGGGGCGTTGGGCAGAAGAGCATGTACCTCGACTATCTCGATGTCGACTACCTGCGCCGGCTCTCGTTGCACCAGGGCCAGCTTCACTTCCTGCAGGACGACACCGGCAGTTTCCGGTTCTGCATCAAGGACGTCCGCGAGCGGCCGCTGGTGCTGGACGTGACCGACCCATACGTCCCGATGATGAGCGATAGCATTGAATGGTCCGGGGACAGTGCCCGGTTCTGCCTTGGCCTGAACCGGCCGGCCGAGATCGTGGTCGCGGGTGCGAGCCAGTTGCTCGTGCCGGCAGGCATGGAGCTGCGCCGGCCCGGGCAGCTGCGCAGCCCGGAGCGGCGGGCTGACTACTGGGTGGTGACGCCGAGAGAGTTCCTTGGCCCGGCACAACAGCTGGCACGCTACCGAACCGGACGGGTTGCCGGAATCAACCAGGCGGTCGCCCTCGCGGCGCCGCTCGACGACATCTACGATGACTACGCGTTCGGCATGGAGGAGCCTGGGGCGATAAAGCGCTTCCTGGTTGACAAACACCCCGCCTATGGTCTGCTCGCCGGGGACGCGACCTGCGACTACAAGGGGTTTCTGGGCAGACGGCCGCCGGGTGTGCCCAGCTATGAGTACGGTTTCGGGCTGAATCCCGACGCCTACGATCGGAGTGCGCTTGCATTCGACGCCTGGTACGCCGACTTCGACGGAGAGGGCAGCAGCCCCGACATGGCGTTGGGCAGAGTCACGTGCCGCAGCGCGACTGAGCTGCGGCAGTTCGTGGACAAGGTGATTGCCTACGAGGCCCAGCCGGCCGGGCTGTGGAACAAGCGGTATCTACTGCTGGCCGACGACGAGTTTCTAGGCGAAGCCAATCCGGACAATCCCGGTCGGTGGGATCCTATCACATTCGGCCACATCGCCTACTGCGAGGCGATGGGCCTGATTCCCGACAACCGGCTGGACCTTGCCAAGGTCTATCTTACGGAATGGCCGTACGTGGGCATCAAGAACAAGCCGGGCGCCCACGCAGAGTTCATGCGCCAGGTGAATCTCGGGGGAGTCGTGCTGGTCTTTTTTGGGCATGGGGCCGGGTTCGACCTGACTCACGAGAGCGTGCTGAACATCTCCCAGGTCCCGCAAATCCAGAATGGTCTTCGCAGCCCATTCTGCTACTTCGGCAGCTGTTCGGTAGGGCGGTTTGACGACACGCAGTTCGAGTGCATCGCCGAAGAGCTGGTCCGACAGCCGAGCGGCGCCATCGCCGCGGTCGGCGCGACCAAGGCCACAGTAGCAGGCTCGAATCTGGTTTTCGCGCGTAACCTGCTGACCCCGCTGTTCAACCAGCCGGACTCCACCATCGGCCGCAGCTTCTTCCAGGCGTGGCCGAGCGACAAGATCTACCACCTGTTTGGTGACCCGGCAACCGTGTTGCGCCTGCCCCATTCATCGGAACATGAATTGGTCGTTACTCCCGATACGCTCAGACCGGGCGGCAGGTTCAGCGTCAGTGGTCCAGTTGAGGCAGTTCGAGCGAGGTTCGCGTGGCTGCTTGAGGGGCCGAGGCGGATTCGTACCTACCGTTCATTCCGGGGCGAGACGAGCTACCAGTTGCCGGGATTGGACCTGGCGCGCGGGTCCGGCGATGTGACCGAAGGGATGATGATGTGTCAAGGCACGTTTCCACTGGGCGTGCCATTGGATACTGTCTTCGTGCCAAACGGCAACTATGCGCCGGTCGCGCGGTCGTGCCGGTTGAGCGCCTCGGTGTGGGGATTTGGGGACACGATACCGAATCGTGTCCCCGTTCTGGGCGTGCTGCGCGATTCGCTCGAGTACTCGTGCACGTCGGCGGAAGTGACCGACACGACGGGTCCGGCCGTCAGCCTCTACCGGAACGGCAATCGACTGGAGAGCGGCGCGGTCGTGCCATCCGAATTCGAACTCGAAGGAGTGGCAAGCGACAACTCCGGGATCATGATTGCACCGGTAGCCGGCGCAGTCCCGTCGTTCTTCGTCAACAGCCCGAACTACTCCACGGACCTCTCGGATCTACTGCTTTTCGACAACAGTTCGTCGACGACGGCGCGCTTCCGCATGCCGGTCAGACTGTCCGGGCCAATGGATTCGCTCTTCGTAACAGTTTCCGACAACCTGCTCAACCGGACCGTGGCCGGCATCTCGGTAGCGCCGCTGTTGTCCGACGTACTCAGAGTCGAGTCCGTGCTTCCGTATCCCAACCCGGCCAGGAGCGGCTGCCTGTTCACCTTCGTGCTGAGCCGGCAGGCCGATGTCCGGGTGCGAATCTACTCGCTGGCCGGCCGGTTGGTCCGCGACCTCGGGTTCCGGCCCGCTGATTTTGGCTACAATGACGTCGAGTGGGACGGCCGCGACGGCAACGGCAACCAACCCGCGAACGGCGTGTACCTGTTTGCCCTAACCGCTCAGGTCGACGAAGGACCGGGTCGTAGGCAACGGGTCACGGTGCGGGACAAGCTGCTGGTGCTAAGGTGAGGGATGACCAATGACCGGGCATCGACTCCCAGTCGATACCCCAGCGACTGAAATGGCCATTGCCCCGGGCTTGGGGAATTGAGGTCTCTTTCCGCCTTGATTGGCAATTGGAGTTTGAGGCTTGGTCACGCGCCGGGTGTTCACCTTGACGTTGACACCCGCCGACCTATAATGATCTGTGTCTACTAAGGAGAAGTCTGTATGAGGAAGAAAGCCTGCTGGCTGGCGCTTGTCGCCCTGCTTGGGGTTGCGACCGCGAGCCAAAACCCCGGGGCCGTGTTTCTGATGATCTGGCCCGCTGCTCGTCCAACTGCTCTGGGTGGGGCGTTCACCGCACTCGCCGATGATGCGAGTAGCGTCTACTACAACCAGGGTGGCATGGCGTTCCTGGATGGGACCCACGCCACACTGATGCACAGCAACTGGCTGCCGGGTCTCTATCCCGGCATGTATTACGAGTACGCCGGGCTCACGCATCAACTGAAGGACTACGGCAACCTCGGCGTGAATATCGTCTACCTGACCACCGGCGAGACCGACGTCGTCAACGACCGCGGGGTCTTTCTCGGTCGCTACACCACATTCGACGTGGCGGTGGCGGGCGGTTACGGCTACCCGGTGCTGCCCAACCTGGGCGTCGGCGTCGCGGCCAAGTTCATCTACTCATTCCTGGTTCCGGAATGGGTATGGAAGGCAATGCCGGAGCTTGGCATCGAGGCGGGCGGGACCGGCATTACCTGGGCGCTGGACGCAGGCGCTTTGTACAAGCCTTTCAACTTCCTGCAAGCGGGCCTCTCCTTCACGAACATCGGGCCGAACATCTCCTACACTTCGTCCGGCGAATCCGACCCGCTGCCGCGCATGCTGCGTCTGGGCCTGGCCTACTTCCCGGTCAAGAACAACGTCGTATCCGTCGCCGTCGTTCCCGAGGTGCAGAAAATCCTGGTCGGGATGTTCTACGATACGACCGGCACCAAGCCGTTCAGCCGGAAGCTGCAGGAAGAACTCCGTGACGCGTGGAAGTCGATCGGGGTCGAGGCGAAGTTCATCAACCTGTTGTCTGCCCGCATCGGCTACTTCGAGGACCTGACCGGCCAGCGCGGCGGCGTCGTCATGAAGAACACCGACGGCGAGACGTACCATTACGGTCTCGGCGACGTGTTGACGCGCAAGGGCCTCGGCTCGGTCAGCTGCATCGGCCTCTGTTTCGGAGCCGGCGTCGAGTTCGCGAAGTTCAAGTTCGACCTGAGCATGGACCAGTTGATCTACGACTTCCCGACCTCGAACTACAAGTTCTCCTTTTCCTACCAGTTCTAGCATAACGCGATTGACGATTGCCGATTTCCCACCGCCCGACGGCTCACGCGATCGGCGATTGACAATCGGCGATTGCGTGACGCCCGCCCGACACTTTGCCATTTCCCCTTTCCCCTTCGCAGCGGGGCTTTGTGCCTAATCTGACGGTCGTCGGCGCGCAGTGGGGCGATGAGGGCAAGGGCAAGGTAGTCGACTACCTCAGTCGAAGTGCGGGCGTGGTGGCGCGCTTCCAGGGCGGACCCAACGCCGGACACACGGTCTGTGTGGAGCGGAGTACGTTTACGTTTCACCAGATACCGTGCGGAATCCTGAATCCCAAGGCCACCTGCATAGTCGGGTGCGGATGCGTCATCGACCCGTACGTGTTCGAAAGTGAGCTGGCAATGCTGCGCAAGAGGAAAGTCCCGCTCGGGCAGCGGTTGGTGGTCGACTGCCGGGCGCAGATGATTCTTCCTTACCATCAGCAGCTCGACCGGCTGCGGGACGAGCAGTCGGCGAGACAGTGCATCGGCACCACGGGCCGGGGAATCGGTCCAGCCTATGCGGACAAGGTGAACCGTACAGGCATCCGGGCCGGAGACCTGCTGTCGGAGGAGGTCTTCAACGACAAGCTGAAGCACAACGTAGCGGCGGCCAACTTCCTGCTGATGGATCGGTACAAGGCCGACCCGATTCCGTTCAAGGCCACCGCGCACGCCTACTGGCAGGCAACGCGGCGAATCGCCAAGATGGTCGGCGACGGCAGCCGGATGCTCGAAGACGCGCTCCAGCGCGGTGAGCGGGTGCTGTTCGAAGGCGCACAGGGAATGCACCTTGATATCGACTTCGGCACGTATCCCTATGTCACGTCGTCGTCAACTTGGGCCGGCGGGGTCGCGCCGGGGACGGGTATCAGCCCGGTCTGGCTCGAAGAAATCGTGGGTTGCGCCAAGGCGTACACGACACGGGTCGGGTTCGGGCCTTTCCCGACCGAGATGGGCGACACCGATGCCGCGCAACTGCGGGCGCTCGGCCAGGAGTACGGCGCCACGACCGGCCGGCCGAGAAGGTGCGGCTGGTTCGATGCGCCGGTCGTCCGGGTCGCGGTGCGACACAACAAGCTGCAGGCCATGGTCATCACCAAGCTCGACGTCCTCGACTCGCTCGAAGAGGTCAAGCTCTGCCGTGCCTACCGGCTGGACGGCCGGGAAGTCAAAGAGTTCGATCCGTTCCGTGCGGCGGAGATTGAACCGGTCTATGAGGCTATGCCGGGTTGGCGTGAGAAGACCTCCGGTTGCCGGACGTTTGCCGGACTGCCGGTGCGGGCCCGGCGTTACCTGGCCCGGCTCGAAGAGTTGTGCGAGTGCCCGATTGCGCTCGTCTCGGTGGGCAGCGAACGAAGCCAGACGATTCCCTACAAGTCGAGGAAACTGAGATGGCTCAGACAGTGACGAGTGACGATTGCAGATTGTCGAATGAGCAGACCTTCGATTTTCGCTCGCCTACAATCGTCAATCGCAGGTCGTAAACCGCCAATGCCGAAGATTGAGCTGATGCGCCGGGTGTTGGCGAGCAACGATGCGCTCGCCGCAGCCCAGCGTCAGAATCTTGACCGGCACGGCGTGCTCGGCATCAATATCATGTCCGGGCCCGGAGCGGGCAAGACGACCCTGGTAGAGAGAACCGCCGAGGCGCTCAGCCGCAAGTACCGGATACAAGTGATTGAAGGTGACATCCAGGGCGACCTCGACGCGCGACGGGTCGCGGCAAAGGGTGTCGGCTGCGTTCAGATAAACACGCAGGGTGCGTGTCATCTCGACGGGCTGATGCTCGGCCCCGCAATGGCGGAGATTGACCTCACGAAGCTCGACTTGATGATAATTGAGAACGTCGGCAACCTCGTTTGCCCGGCGGAGTTCGTGCTACCGGCCCACTACAACGTCACGCTCATCTCCACGCCCGAAGGCAGCGACAAGCCGGTCAAGTACCCGCTGATGTTCTCCAAGTCCGACGTTA